>DAOVLC010000023.1 GCA_030631455.1 Candidatus Zixiibacteriota bacterium | reverse complement strand
AGCTATCCGAATAATACCTACAAGTTCTGTTCCGTGCCCAGGATGGGTGTCAAGGTGCAGCGTGGGATGACCCACGACGGTATCGGGTACTACGTTTCGCAGATTATCGAGAAAGCCGATGGCGACACGGTCGATATCGTGAAACTGTTGCGTGATTCGAAGACCGACGTAGTCGTGAGCTATCTCCCGGTCGGTTCCGAGGAGGCGACCAAGTGGTATGTCGAACAGATTCTAGAGGCGGGCTGCGGGTTTGTCAATTGCATCCCGGTGTTCATTGCACGGGAACCATACTGGCAGGAGCGATTCAAGAAGCGCGGTCTTCCTATTATCGGTGACGATATCAAGTCCCAGGTCGGGGCGACGATAATCCATCGTGTGCTGACGAGGTTGTTCCGAGATCGAGGTGTCAAACTCGAACGAACCAGCCAGTTGAATGTTGGCGGAAATACCGATTTCCTCAATATGCTCGAGCGTTCGCGTCTCGAATCGAAAAAAATATCTAAGACCAATGCGGTAACTTCACAGCTTGACTATGATATCGGAGCGGAGAACATACATATCGGGCCATCGGATTATGTAGCATGGCTTCAGGATAGAAAATGGGCGTATATTCGAATGGAGGGGCGGACGTTCGGCGATGTCCCGCTCAATATCGAGATGAAACTGGAAGTGTGGGATTCGCCTAATTCGGCGGGCGTCGTTATCGATGCGGTGCGTTGCTGCAAGATTGCCCTCGATAATGGTCTTTCGGGTGCGATGGAGACCCCGTCATCGTATTTCACAAAGTCACCGCCGATTCAGTTTTTCGATGACGAGGCTCGCAACATGACCGAGGCGTTCATCGCAAAGTACGGCAAGAAGACTAGCAAGCGTCAGGCGAAGAAGGTGGCCAGGAAGCCGTCGACGAAGAAGGCGAGCATACGACCAAAGAAGCAATAGGAGTAGGTCGAAACCCTTGCCTGTCCTGAGCCCGCGAAGGGCGGTTTCGACAAATGGTTGTTGGTTTCCAATTATGAAACATCAAGGCGTATTCATCACTCTTGAGGGAATCGATTTCTGCGGCAAGTCGACTCAGGCGGACATGCTCGTGCGGCACCTGAAAGAGTGCGGCCATGAGCCGCTCTTTCTGCGCGAACCGGGCGGTACGGCGCTCTCCGAAAAAGTCCGCGAGATTCTGCTCAACCGCGGTGACGTTGATGTTACGGACAGGGCGGAACTCCTGCTTTTTCTCGCGGCGCGCTCACAGCTTGTCGACGAAGTCATCATGCCCGCAATTGAATCGGGCAGGATTGTCGTGTGCGACAGGTTCTACGATTCTACTTACGCGTATCAGGGATATGCTCGGGGTCTTCCACTTGATGTAATTACAGAAATGAACACATTTGCCACGTTCGGATTAGTGCCTGATCTGACATTGTTATACGATCTCGCAGTGGAAGCAGCACAACAAAGAGGCACAGGCACCGTTCCAGCACATGATCGTCTTGAGAAGGAGAAAGTCGATTTCCATCGGAGAGTGAGGGAAGGGTATCTTGAGTTGGCAAGCCGCGATCCTGACAGAATAAGAGTAATCGATGCCGATCCCGATCCGGCTGAAGTCTGGAAGCGCACCTGGGAACTAACAAGGCAATCTCTTTCCGAACATGGAATCGAGCTTGATGAGAAATAGCACAGCAGTCTGGACAGTAAGACTGGTTTTCGGTACCGCCACTCTACTGCTTGCCGCTTATCTCTGTTCTGTTTGCTTCGACGACCAGAGGTACAAGAGCAGCAGATTTCTTGTCTCCGCTTTCGTGGAGATAGCAGACAGCCTGTATGTTGTTCCGGAGCCGGAAGAAATGTTTGCAGGAGCCTGGCTTGGCATGCAGAGTATGCTCGACCCGTACACGAACTTCATTCCCGCGACTTACTACCAATACGTCGATGAAGAGGGCCGTGGGAGCTTTCAGGGTATCGGAGTCGAGATCGCGGTGCGCGACGGGTTGGTCACTGTTATCAGTCCCATTGCGGGCTCCCATGCCGAGGAGGTCGGCTTGAGATCAGGTGATCAGGTGATCTCGGTCGATTCGATCGACGTGACTGATTTGCCTTCCGACAGTGTCACTTCGATGATACGCGGACCTGCAGGCACGACGGTTCTGATGCGTATCAAGCGGCCCGGTCGGCGTGATCCTTTCGAGGTCAGAGTCGAGCGCAGGCATGTCGATCTGAACAGTGTCGTCTATAGCGGCACAATTGACTCCGTCGGGTATATTCACCTCAGGCGATTCTCGCTCACGACTCCCGATGAGATCATTAGTGCTATTGACAAAATGAGTCGCGATGGAATATCAGGACTGATCCTCGACCTGCGAGGAAACCCGGGCGGATTCATGTCGGCAGCCATATATATAGCGGGACTGTTTCTGCCGGAGGGGAAGCTCATCCTGGCGACCAAAAGCAGACGCGGGTGGGAGAACTACTCGATAAGCACAACTGATGACGGACCGCTGATGAACCTTCCTCTCGTTGTTTTAGTCAACAGAGGTTCCGCGTCTGCGTCGGAAATCGTGGCGGGAGCGCTTCAGGATTATGACAGGGCGGTGATTCTCGGCGATACGACGTTTGGAAAGGGGCTTGTGCAGACGAATCTCATGCTTGATGGTGGGAACGCGCTTCGAGTAACGACCTCCAAGTATTATCTTCCATCCGGTCGACTGGTGCAGAGATTCGCCGAGGCAGACTGGGCAAAGCACATGAATATCTCACGTTCGGAGCTGAATACGGCCTTTCGCACCGAGGCGGGTCGCGATGTCTATGGCGGCGGTGGTGTCGCGCCTGACATCGGAATTGCCCCGGACAGCATGACCGTACTTGCGACCGTGCTGTTATACGAGGGCTATTTCTTCAGGTTCGCGGTCGACTATCGTGTGCAGCATGCGGAGTCAGTTTCTGTCGATATCGACGATGACGTCGTCGATGAGTTCAGGGAGTATGTCTACGAACAAGGGTTCGAATTCCCGAATATTATCGGTGAGGAGATATCGACTCTTGAAGACGAGCTTGCCGCAATCACTTCTCCAAATCTTGCCGGAATCTTGAAGAGGATGAAACGCCGTGCAGAAGAGGTTGAGGGAATAGCGTGGGATGTTTCGAAACCATATATCAGGAGAAATCTCCGAGAGCGGTTTGCCCGTGTACGTGGCGGCACACAGGAGGTCTATGCTTCGAGCAGAATGAATAACGATCGCCAGATTCAGGCCGCAATCGAGATACTCTCCGATCATGATCTCTACCGGAGTATCTTGGAGAAGCAGTAGATGAAACTCTCGTTATTTCTCGATTTCGACGGCACGACCTCGACGGTTGATGTTGGCAGGAGTTTTTTCACGACTTTCGGCAACGGTCGCATCTTGCCGCTTGTCGAGAAATGGGCAAGACGTGAGATAAGCTCTGTCGAATGCCTGAGAGAAGAAGCGAAACTGATCCACGCGAGTGAAGCAGATCTTGACGAATTTTCTTTGCAGTTCAGTATCGATCCCGGCTTCTCGGATCTGTATGACCTCTGTGTGTCAAATGATATTCCGGTCTACATCGTCAGCGACGGTCTCGATCTCTACATCAAAGCAATAATGCAGAGGCACGGTTTCGGGCACGTTCCGGTTCTGGCGAATCACGCGATATTCAAGGGTAGTAAACTTGAAATCGAGTTCCCGTATCTGGATGATTCTTGCGGACACTGCGGTAACTGCAAGGGATCAGCGATCGAGCGACTGAGGCGCAACGGCGACAGGAGTATTTTCGTAGGAGATGGGTATTCAGATCTTTGCGCGGTGGACGTTGCCGATTATTTATTTGCAAAGAGCGACCTGGCTGACTATCTTACGCGATCAGGAAAGGAGTTCCTGCCGTTTGATACGCTGCAGGATGTGACAAGTCGTGTCCGGGAAATCATCCACGAAGCATCGTAGGCGCAGCATTTGCATTTCCGATAGAAAGGATACCACGATATGAAAGCGGTAATCATGGCTGGCGGTTTCGGGACTCGTCTAAGGCCATTGACACTCGGCCTGCCGAAACCAATGGTGCCGATGGCGAACAGACCGATGATGGAACATATCGTGAAGCTGCTCGGGAAACATGGATTCGATCACATTCTCTCACTGCTCTACTTCCAGCCTGAAGCAATAACCGGGTATTTCGGCGACGGTACGGACTTTGGAGTCAAGATGGAGTATCTTCGGGCGGAGGATGATTACGGCACTGCGGGTAGTGTAAGGAACGCCGGAGACTTCATCGGAGACGAAAGGATAATAATCATCTCCGGTGACGTGCTGACCGATTTCGATCTCAGCGCTGTGATGAGATTCCACGAGGAGCGGGACTCTGTCGCAACGATGGTTCTTACCCATATGGAGAATCCTCTACAGTACGGCGTTGTCATAACGGACGATAACGGGAGGATCACGAGATTCCTCGAGAAGCCGACATGGGGTGAAGTTTTCTCCGACAAGGTCAACACCGGGATTTATGTGCTTGAACCGGAAGTCGTAAACATGATCCCATACCGGAAATTCTACGACTTCTCGAAAGACCTTTACCCAAGGCTTCTCAAGGATGATGCCCCTATGTACGGCTATACTGCTGATGGGTACTGGCGGGACGTTGGCAATATCCATGAATACATGCAGGCGCATCGCGATCTGCTCGCCGGAAATGTCGAGATCGAGTTATCCAAGAACGAATTACAGCATCAGGGTGCGACGTTGTGGATCGGTAAGAATCAGGATGTCGACGATAGAGCGAAATTCGAGGGTGTTGTGATCCTCGGCGATGACGTCTCTATTGAATCGAATGCGACTTTGTCGAACTGCACTATCGGCGATAATACAAGAATAGGGTCGGACGCTGTAGTCAAGGATTCAGTCGTATGGGACGGCGTCGATGTCGGCCCAGGCACCCGGCTGACCGATGCAATGGTTCTCTCGAATGCCACGATTGGGGGCGGTACGGTCCTGGAAAAGAACGCCATAATATCAGAGAACTCCCGAGTCGGAAAAGACGCTCTTGTGAAGGCAGGATGCAAAGTCTGGCCCGGCAAAGAGGTCGAGGACGGCGCGACTCTATCCACCAGCCTGATATGGGGGGAGAAGTGGAATCGCGAGTTGTTCACCGACGCTAAAGTGTCCGGGCTTGTCAATGTCGAGATTACGCCGGAGTTTGCGACAAAGCTCGGTGCAGCGTGCGGCTCGACGTTCCCCAAAGGACAAAGCGTTGTTATATCCCGCGATGCGGGCAACGCCAGCAGAATGATCGCGCGCTCTATTATGGTCGGTCTGGTGTCTGCGGGCGTGAACGTGGAGGACATGCGAACGCTGCCGATTCCGCTTGTAAGATATGGTCTGAAGACTGGTCGACATGCCGGAGGGCTACATGTGCGTCATTCCCCGTTCAATGAAGACATAATTGACGTCATTTTCTTTGATGAGAAGGGCATGGACCTGCCGTCATCGAAAGCCAAATCGCTCGAAAGGGTTTTCTTCTCCGAGGATTTCCCGCGTGCACGGGTTGGTGAAATCGGAATCATAGACTACCCTATCAGGCTGCTTGAGGCCTATAGACAGGATTTTCTTGATGCACTCGAAGTTGATGTAATCAAGAAGAGACGCTTCAAGGTCGTTGTAGATTATGACTATGGTGGTGCGGTCGAGGTTTTTCCGGCGATTTTTGCCGCCCTGAATTGCGAGGTCATATCGCTTAACGCATTTATTGACTCATCGAAGATCACCCGCACGCGGGAACGAACTGCCACGTCGTTACAGACACTTTCGTCAATAGTCTGCTCTCTCAATGCAGACATCGGTTTCCTGCTTGACAACAACTCCGAGAAGATCAGGGTTGTGGATCGCCTCGGTAACCAGGTGTCGGATATGCTTCTGTTACTCCTTGTGACGAGCCTCTATTTGAGGAGCTATACGACCAAGCTAATCGCCGTGCCGGTGGTAGCATCGATGGGCGTCGAAGAAATCGCATCGGATTATGGTGTGCAAGTGGCCAGACTTCGAAGTGATCATCTCGCAATGATGGACGCAATGGTGAATCTCGATCCCGGTTTTGTGGGCGGAACCCGCGGAGGGTTCATTTATCCAGGTTTCCAACGCGGCGCCGACGCGATGTTTGCAGCTGTGAAAATCCTCGAACTGATGGCAAAAGGCGGTATTACGCTCGCCGAGGTAAGGGGTGACTTCGAGGGGTATTTCGTGAAGGAGGCCGAAGTGCCGTGCGGCTGGAACAAGAAGGGGCAGGTAATGCGCCGTCTCATGGAACATTCCGAGCCATACGAGCGTGATTTGATCGATGGCGTACGGATAAACCACGGGGACCATTGGGTTCTTGTGACACCTGATCGTAACAGGGCATCTTTCCGCATAGTTGCAGAGTCGAGATCGCCGGAGAAGACTGATTCCATTCTCGATACTTACAAAGAGCATATTGCGGAATGGCAGAAGTGACATCAGGCAATTCGTTATATGGCAGAAGGTTGAGTGCCGGCAACTGTCGACAAATGTCTTGGCTTGCTGAATGCCCGTGCATATACTTCCATCCAAATTTGGCTTGACCAAACGAAAGGTATTGACTTGATCCGCTTCGGAATTTCAGCGATTTGTATTTTTCTGGTGGTTTTGCTTGCTGGCAGCGCCCTTCCGAAGACGTTAGACGATATGTCGGAATCGGATGTCAAGATAGCCGAGCCTCTCGTCACACAGTCGCTGAGTCCGGGGGCGATTGTTCTCGATCAGGTTATCGATCCTGAAGAATACGTGACCGGTCCAGGTGATCAACTCACGATCGTGTTTAGCGGCAAACTTGTAAAGCGTTATACTCTTGACGTAACTCCTGAGGGTGTGCTGCTCGTACCGGAATTCGGGCCGATCACGATTGCGCACATACCGCTCGCTGCCGCAAAAGGCAAGATTCTGTCCGCCCTGCAGAGTCGGTACAGGAACGTATCCATATCGGTTTTCCTGACAAGATTGCGGTTCGTCAAGGTGACCGTATCGGGCGAGGTGGAAAACCCCAGTGTTATTGTCGTGTCGGCGGGCGACCGGATTAGTGAAGCGATAAGGAGCGCAGGTGGGATTCTTCCCGGTGCCTCGATGAGAAATATCACGCTGATCAGGGGCGACAGGCGACCCGATGTTGACTTACTCAAGTACTTCAGAACCGGCTCCAAGACTGCAAATCCCTATGTAAACGAAGGTGACATAATCGTCGTCCCCTCGAGCGAAAGAAGAATCGATCGAATAGGAATATTCGGCGCGGTGAAATCTCCGGGCAGTTTCGAATATTCGCCCAATGACAGGCTCAGCGATCTGTTGATGCTGGCCTATGGACTCACAACCGACGTAGATTCGTCAAGCTGCAAGATTGTTCGATTCGAAGATGACCATGTTTCTAAGAGAACGATTGAGGTTGGTCTGCCGGCAGGCTCAGCATGGATCGACAGTGTCAGAAAGATAGAGCTGTTTCCTGATGATCGCGTCTACTTTCTCAAGATTCCGAGCTTTCATGAGACTGCGCAGGTCACAGTGATAGGTGAGGTCGTATATCCGGGGAGCTATCCGATTGTCGAGGACAGCACTCGTATTTCAGATGTCATCAGAATGGCAGGTGGGCTTACCGAGGATGCCTCTCTTTCTGAAGCTTCGATGGATAGACCCGGATTCGAGTCGCTCCCGGAAGGTGAGATTGAAAAACAGCTCCAGATATCAGCGGATGAACTCGGTGATGTGGAGAGGGAATACCTGAAGTTTCGGTCTGCGGACCACCCCGGCCGCGTCTCGATTGATTTCTGGAAGCTTCTGATCGAGAATGACAGATCATTCGACGTAACCTTGAAAAACGGAGATCGCATTCTCATTCCGAAGCTCAGCCGCACAGTGAGTGTGGTTGGGAAAGTCCTTCGTCCCGGCTTGATCGAGTTCTCCTATGGCAAGAATGCGGAATACTATATAGGGCTGGCGGGTGGTTTTGGATGGAAAGCCAACAAACACAAGGTTAGGATCATTAAGGCGGCATCCGGTGCAATCGTCAAGCCTTCCAAAGAAGTTCCAATCGAAGTCGGCGACGCAGTAGTCGTGCCGGAACGGGTCTCGCGTAACTGGTGGATTGTGATCAGGGATGTCGGCGCTTTTCTGGCAGATATTGCGACAGTGTATATCGTGATAGATCAGGTGATGAAATAGAATGGAGGCGGCGAAGCTTATATTCCGGGATTATGCCGGGGCGGTCATTAGCAGTCGGCGTAGTATACGGGGAGAGAAGGTTTGAAATTACTATGATTAATATAGGTCTTGTAGGAGCGGGCGCATGGGGAAAGCATCTACTGCGGAATTTTGCCAATCTCCCCGGCAGTCGTCTTAAGAGAGTCTGCGACCTGAGCGAGAAGGTCAGATCTACCGTCAAAGCCACGTATCCCGATGTCGACGTCGTGTCTGATTTCAGGAAGATCATTACTGATCCTGAAATCGATGCTGTCGTAATCGCCACAACACCGGAGACCCACTTCGAGCTTTCGACTTTGGCTCTCCAGGCAGGAAAAGATGTCTTTGTAGAGAAGCCGCTTGTGCTGAAAGTCGATGATGGCGCAGCACTGGTCGAGCTTGCGGAGAGACAGCATAAACTCCTGATGGTGGGTCATATCATGGTCTACCATCCGGCGGTGCTCATGCTGAAGGGTCTGATCGATTCGGGTGAACTCGGAGACATTCACTATTTGTACGGTGCTAGGCTCAATCTTGGGAAAGTACGCGAGATCGAAAACGCGCTATGGAGTTTTGCGCCGCACGATATCTCGATCGTGCTGTTTCTGCTTGACAAAGAACCGGTGAGCGTCACCGCCGTCGCGCAGGCATACTTGCAGAAATCCAAGTCTATTGAAGACGTCTCCTTCATGACGATGTTATTTGAAGGTGGCGAGATGGCAAATATCCATGTTTCCTGGCTCGATCCCAATAAGGTCAGAAAGCTGACGGTTGTCGGGTCGAAGAAGATGGTTGTATTCGACGATACGGAAGCGTCCGAAAAGGTGAGGATTTACGACAAAGGCGTGGACAGAAATCGTGACTATCAGACTTACGGTGAATATCTGTCGCTGAGAACAGGGGATATTATTATTCCGAAGATAGATTCTTCGGAACCGTTGAGGAGCGAGTGTTTACACTTTATAGAATGTGTCGAGAGTAGAACTCGGCCGCGGTCTGATGGAGCAGAGGGGCTGAAGGTGCTGAAGATACTGGCTGCCGCTCAAAGATCGATTGAGCAGGGCGGTGTGCCTCAGAAGGTTTGAGGAGCGATCATGGTAAAATACATATCACCAACCGCAAAGGTTGGAAAATGGACCACGATGGGACGCTTCTGCGTCGTTGATGACAACGTGACGATTGGCGAGAGCTGTCAGCTTGGCAACAATGTGGTGGTTCACGAGGGAACGGTGATTGGATCGAACGTGCGAATCGATGACGGCACCGTGGTTGGTAAGCAGCCGATGAGGGCGGCGAATTCGGCCGTGACCAAGGAGCAGGAGCTTCCAGCTGCACAGGTAGGAGACAACTGCATCATCGGAACCAACGCTGTCATCTATGCCGGATCGACCATCGGCGAGAAAGTCCTTGTAGCCGATCTTGCGACCATACGGGAGAACGTCTCAGTCGGTGATTTCACGATAGTGGGCCGCAACGTCGCCATCGAAAACTACTGCAAGATTGGTTCGTACTGCAAGCTCGAAACTAACGTGTACATAACCGCCTATTCAGAACTCGAAGACCACGTCTTCGTGGCACCATGTGCAGTCACTTCAAACGATAACTTTGTAGGACGCACCAAAGAGCGATTCAAACACTTCAAAGGTGT
>DAOVLC010000229.1 GCA_030631455.1 Candidatus Zixiibacteriota bacterium | reverse complement strand
TCGCAGAAGCTCGGCCGCCCCGTCATTCAGGCCGAGTACTCACCCGTCGATACACTCAACAGAATTCTGAAGGAGTTATCGAATTGAAGCCGTTACCGATAGTCGCCATAATCGGTCGCCCCAACGTCGGCAAGTCGACGTTCTTCAACAGGGTGTTGAGACAGAGACTTGCGGTAGTCGATGACAAACCCGGCGTGACTCGGGATCGACTGTATGGCCTGGCGGACTGGTCAGGCAGGGAGTTCCATCTCGTCGACACTGGTGGGTTCATACCGGACAGCGACGACCTGATTAACCGTCTGGTTCGCGAGCAGGCCGAGATCGCAATCGACGAGGCTGATCTTGTACTGTTCATGGTCGATTCGCGAGTCGGCCCGACCGATCTCGACGAGGATATCGCACGGAGACTACAGCGGTCCGACAGACCGGTCGTCGTGGTAGCGAATAAATCTGACAACGAGATATACCGACTCGAAGCGAATGCATTCTACAGGCTCGGCCTCGGTGAGCCGATCGACGTAGCTGCGTTGACTGGCTACAACATCGGCGACCTGCTCGACATCGTGATCGGCAAACTTCCGGAAACTGAATACGTGGAGGAAGAGGGCAAGCTGAAGATCGCGGTCATCGGTCGCCCCAATGTCGGGAAATCATCGTTTGTCAATTTCCTCTGCGGCAAGGAGCGCCTGATCGTGACCGATATCCCCGGCACGACGCGCGATTCGATAGATACCGAGATTGTCTTCCAGGGCGAGAAATATATCCTGATCGACACTGCCGGACTGAGGCGCAAGTCGAAGGTCAAAGAGAGCCTCGAATTCTATACGACGCTGCGCACGCTCAGGAGTCTCGAAAGATGCGACGTCGCGGCAGTTATCATCGAGGCAGACGAGGGGCTGATGCATCAGGATATTCAGGTGCTCGAACAGGCGCACTTGTTCCGCAAAAGCATGCTGCTGGTCGTCAACAAGTGGGACCTGGTTGAGAAGGACACTGACACAGTCCGCGAATACGAGCTATCTATCAAGAAGAAGATACCTACATTCTCATATCTGCCGATGGTTTTCATCTCGGCCCTGACTGGGAAGAGATCGGTCAATGTTCTCAAGCTCTGCAAGCAGGTCCATGAGCGCCAGATTAAGAGGATTCAGACGGCGGAGATGAACCGTTTCATCGAAGAGACCGTCAGACGCCGCCATCCCGCGGCAGTGAAAGGTAAGCACATCAAGTTTTTTTACGCCACTCAAACCGAAATCAGCCCGCCGACGTTCGTCTTCTTCTGTAACTACCCGAAACTCCTGCAGAAGCAGTATATCAGGTACATCGAGAATCGTCTGCGGGAAACGTACGACTTCGAAGGTGTTCCGATAAGATTGAAAGTCAAGCCGCGAGCCAGGAAGTGACATCGGAACAAATTCCAATAGACCTCAAGAATCTCAGCCTGAGCCAACTTGAGGACATAGCCGAGGGATTCGTGTCGCGCAGATTTCCCGGCAGGCAGGTTTTCGGATGGATACACAAGCACAACGTCACCGATTTCCAGCGCATGACGAATGTATCCAAGGAATTCAGATCGTACCTGAAAGACCTCTATGTCATATCGAGCGCCGAGATAGCGAGGGTCACCGAGTCGAAGATCGACGGCACTCGAAAGCTGCTTCTGAAACTCAGCGATGGTGAACTGATCGAGACAGTCTGGATTCCCGGGAGCAGTCGAAATACGATCTGCGTGTCGAGCCAGGTCGGATGCCCGCTCGGCTGCACATTCTGTTTCACGGGGCAGATGAAGATGCGCCGCAATCTCCGACCGGGTGAGATCGCAGAGCAGGTGTATGCAGTGAAGTCGATCCTGAAAGACGGCGAGGGTTTTCAGAACATCGTGTTCATGGGCATGGGCGAGCCTTTTCTGAATTACGACAATGTGATAGCGGGCATTGAGCTGCTGGCAAATGACCACGGCCTCGGAATCGCGATGAAGAGGATAACGATTTCCACTGTCGGCATCGTGCCGGGTATCTACCGCCTCGCCGATTCACGCCTCAAAGTCAGGCTTGCGGTGTCGCTTCATGCGGCGGACGATGATCTTCGCACACGCCTTGTGCCTGTGAACAACAAATATCCGCTTTCTGATCTAATGCAGGCGCTGGAGTACTACACGCAACAGACCGGAGAGCGCTTGACATTCGAGTATTGCCTGATCGGTGGCGTCAATGACAGCATTGATTGCGCCCGGAGATTGATCAAGCTGATTCACGGTATCCCTTGCAAGATCAACCTGATATGCTTCAATCCAGCCGATGGCCTCCCCGATGAGTACAGAGCACCTTCGCACAAATCTGTCGAGAGATTCAGAGAATACCTCTATCCCCGTTGCCCCGCGGTCACACTTCGCCAATCGAAAGGCGCCGACATCATGGCAGCATGCGGTCAACTCGCCACGCATTCACAAGACGGCGAGGGTATCTAGGAATGTAGGTCAAAAGTCGGAGACTTTTGACTATTGAGGAGAAATAGTCAAAACCCTTCGGGTTGTTGACCTACTTGCTACCAATCACCCACCGGAAACATCGCAGAATAGTCAAAACCCAAGAGGTTATTGACCTACCTGCAAATCTCACGAAAAAAACATTGACAGACCGTATAAGCTTTCTCTATAATAGTATCGTAAACCGGTTCGGTGCAGTCGGCTTAATAGGGAAGGTGGTGTGATTCCACCGCAGCCCCGCTACTGTAATCGGCGACGAACGCAGGCACACTTGAATGTGACAGCCACTGCCTGACGGTGGGAAGGCGCCTGCAAGTAGGATGACCCGTGAGCCAGGAGACCTGCCGAACCCAACCAGAAGCTTATCCTTGCGTGGGCAAGGGTGAGAGTCGGTGTCAAGATTCCCATCCTTAGTTGTCTGCGCTGCGGAGACCCGATATGTGGTTGCAGCGAGCACTGCCACTGACGTTGATGGTTTTTCTGCTGCCAGCTCTGCTGTGTGGGCAGTCAACGCTCGACCTCTCCTGCAGAGTAGTCGATTGCTCGAATTCGAGGCCGATACCTGACGCTTCGATTCAGCTCGATGCGGTACCTTACACAATCATCACAGATGCAGACGGCCGGTTCTATGTCTACGGGCTGAAGGCTGGCAGTTACACCGTTGAGGTCGAAGCTCCGGCGTATTATCGCAAATCGGATCAGCAGTTGATCGTCAACGATGATTTCACTGAAGAGTACACGATTTGTCTCGAACCGAGGCTTTATCACGCCGAGCCGCAGCGAATCGAGGTGGCTCTCGAACCTGACAGGCACAGGACTGTTACATTGTGCCATGATTCGCCTGAGTTCGAGTCCTCGGGAAGTTTCGCGGAGCTTGTCGAGACGATTCCGGAATTGCTGGTTGTCTATACCGGCGGCAAGTCCGGTGAGGCGACAGTGTCGGTCAGGGGAGGACCCTCGAAAGAAGTGCTCGTTCTTGTCGATGGAGTCAGCATCAACTCGTCGCTGACCGGAGTCGCGGATGTCAACTCCATTCCGTTGGCCAATGTATCGAGAGTCGAGTTCAACAGCGGAGGTGCGTCCTCGCAGTTTGGTGCTGGCGCGGTCGGCGGTGTGCTTAATGTTATCACGACTGCGGCTTCCGATGTCTCGCAGTACAACATTGCCGGAAGCAGCGGCGGACTCAATGCGAGATCGTGGGAGAGCAACGCCAGGCTTCATATTGGGAAAGTCGGAGGCGTTTCCGGTCTTTATTCGGGATCGACAGTCGCCAACGATTTCATGTTCGACAGCGACAAGGAAGGAATCATGAGGCGGCAAAACGCCGACCTCATACGTACGAATGCGAGTCTGACAGGGCAAAAGCGGCTCGGTTCAAACGCAAAACTCAGTCTGGCGTACCATCGCTTCGAGCAGAAGAACGGTCTTCCCGGATTCGTATATCAACTGAATCCCGTTGCACGAAAAGCTGAGACCAGAGATATTTTCTCGCTCCTATTCGAGGTTGAGAGAGGCGCAGGTTTTTACAGCGCCAGATATTCGTACAAACACAACGATCAGATATTTCGGGACATGTTCGAATTCACATCGGTGAAGTATCACGCCGGATATCTCGATAGACTCCATCAGTTGAATCTCAAGGGCGGACTCAGGCTGCCCCATGACATGAGTGTAGAATTCTCGACGGCTGCAGGTCAGGAGAAATTCTCCACCGAGAATTTTCTCGATCACGGCAAACCCGCCTTCGATCCCGTCATCGAGAAGAGAGCCGCGATTGCGCTGTCGACCAGTAAGGGCTGGTTGCACAGCGCCGAATCGTTACGGT
>DAOVLC010000098.1 GCA_030631455.1 Candidatus Zixiibacteriota bacterium | reverse complement strand
TTGTATATAGCAGGAGGCGTGCCAAAACGGCAAGTGGCGGCTTAAGTTATTGTGAAAGATGTAGTTATAGAGATTTAAGGCAGTGAAGAGTTGAGCGGGTTATTCTGTCATTACGGCACAGTCACCGCCATTATGGCGTGACTCGCTGTCATTTTGACGTAATGTCCGCATTTGTGGCAGCCTCAACTGCCTCGCTACCGAAGCAGTACAGCCACCGCTGGGAGCATGCCACGTAAACCCGACCCCTGTAGTAGGCGGGCGATGAGACGATTGCGCTTCGGGTCTTGAATCTATAGAACTCATCGCCGGAATGTTTGTCGAGGAAATAGACATAGCTGTCACCCGATCCAAACACGACCGCATCTGAGAGAACAAGTGGAGTAGCGTTGACTACTGCGTCAGTCCCGAACTTCCAGAGCAGGTTCCCGCTGTCGCTCGATATCGAATAGAGGCATCCGTCATTAGAGCCGAAATAGACGGCTTCATCGTCGAGCACCGGAGAACTGAATATCTGCCCGCCGGTTTCGAAGCGCCAGGCTTCAACGCCGGTTAGAAGATCAATGGCATATAAACGATTGTCAGTCGAAGTGACGTAGCAGTATTCACCGATCGCCGGAGTCGAGAGAATTGCTTCGTCTGCGCTAAACTCCCAGACAAGGTCGCCATCTTCGAGGTTGAAGCAACGGAGATAACCGTCGCTCGAGCCAACGATCACTTTGTTGTCCGGCACTGCCGCCCCTCCCGAAATAGGACCGCCGGTGCGGTACGACCAGTTGACATCACCCGTGTACCTGTTGAAACAGAAGAACTCCCCGGCGTAGTTGCCTATCAACAACGCTCTGTCATAAAGAACAATCGGAGCAGAGACATCAGAAAGGTCATGCACCCATACGACCTTGCCGCTGTTGATGTTGAGACATCGCAGCCTTCCGTCACCATTCTCAGAAGCGATATAGAGAAGATTCTCGGCGACCGCAGGTGACGACGAGGAGGATGATTTGGTTTTGATCTTGCCTCTCTTTGTCCCGGTCTCAGGGTCGAACAGATATATTTTTCGATCCAGCGCAGGCATCACGCCAAGGCTGCCGTTGACGATGGGGGTTGCGTGCAGACGTCCCTTCAGCTTGGTTCCCCAGATCAGAGAGACTGGTGGTCGAATGGTCGAAGATACATCCTGATACCCGGTCGGGCCGTTTCGGAACATATTCCATCCGTCCGGAGCGTACTGAAACTTCCTGAATCCCTTGATACCGGATGAACATCCTGAGAAGACTATCGCTCCGATGAGCAAGAGGGACAGGCTGAGAAGCTTTACGCCGCGCCGACCCATCAGAAGTTCCATCCGAAGAAGAAATCAAACTTCCACGCTCTGGCGAGCTTGACATAATCGGTTGTGCGGGACAAGTCGAACCGCAGCACCATCATGTAACCGAGACCGATCCGTGCTCCACATCCGAGTGCACCATAGAATTTATCGAACTCATCGTTCCAAGCGCTGCCCGTGTCCCAGAAAAGTGCGCCCCTTATTCCGGAGAATCCGATTCTGCCGAGCGGGAACCCGATGAATAGATTGTCAATGAGCGGAAAGCGAAGCTCGTTGGACCAAAGGAATATATTCCTGCCGTAGAAAGCTCGCCGACTGTATCCGCGGAGCGACCAGCTTCCGCCAAGGTACAGCCTCTGTGGTTCCTTGCCCGAGGACGTGTAGCCGAACAGGCGGCTCGCGAACGCTGATCTTCTTCCGAGGCGAATGTATTTCCTGAGATCGGCAAGGGCAATCCTCGTGAAGCTCCTGCCCGACCTGAGATCTACCGAAAGCCCAAGTGTCAGATTGTACCGTGTACCGTCAATAGGGCCTGTGATGTCCCACAGGCTGTTATCTTTGACGTAGGACAAGTAGCTTGTCGATAGGATCGCGTGGCGTGTCGAATCTCTGTAGAAAACATAGCGTTCAGATTTGCGCAAAACCGATGTTAACTCAACTCTGCGAAACTTGGAGAATGGATAGCTGACAAGGCCGAGTCCGCCGAATTGCCGCTCATCGTATATGCCGTCGTATCGATTGTCGTACTCGTCATAGAGATGAAACAGCCCGGCTCCATAGTTGATCCTTCCCTCTCGGTTGATGTATGTCAGACCGACATTAAAGGACGAGATGAAATCGCTACGATTCGTGGCATTGTTGTACAGCAGGAAGTAATACTGATGATTCCCGAGCATATCCGAGTACGCCATCTGGAACCCGCCTATCGATCCATAGAACACATCATATCCGACGGCTGACTGCGCGAAATCGAACGAGAAGTCGTTCTTGTACTTGAATGAGGCCCTTGATGACTCTCCCGCCAGCTTCTCCGGCTCCCAGCTTACAGACTGAACAGGTTCGTTCTCAACAGGTATCAGTAGCGAGTCACTGAAGTCCATGGAATAAACTCTTATGCCCCTTTCCTGGTAAGCTGAGAATATGAGGCTGTCGCCCGAAGGAGTGAAAGACGGGTCAAAGACACCAGATGCGAATTTCCCGACACGGAACATGCTGCCCACAGAATCGATGGCGTAGATATTCGGAATCCCATCTCTGTCGGATTGAAACAGAACCCATTTCCCGTCCGGAGAGTACGTTGGTGTAGCATCATGGCTGTCTCCCCAGGTAATTTGGTCTATTTCACCTGATGCGATATCGATCATAAAGAGATTCCGACTCCCCGATTCTCCATCACTTGTGCGATCCGAAGTGAACAGCACGCCGCCACCATCAGGCGTGAAAACAGGATCGCCATCGTAGTAGAAATCATCGCAGAGCCGGATCAGCGTGTCTTCCGCAAGATTGTAGACATAGAGATCATATGAGCCGCCTTTGGCACACCCGTTGAACACGATCTGACTTCCGTCGGGAGACCATGAAGGAGATTTGATAGCAACAAGGCGGTTGAAATCGAGCTTCTGTTCGATCTCTCGATCATTCAGGTCGTAAATGTAGAGAACATCGCGTTCGTAGTGACGGGACGCGAACGCCAGCCTTCCGTTCCCGCTGACAGATATATCCGAGTCGAGGAGATGCAGCGATTCGAACTCCGGAGTTCTTTCGCCTTTGACAAGTGCGACATGCTTCTTATTGGAGGTACCAAGTTCCTGGAGATATATCCCTGAATAACCGAGTTTGTTACCTTTGTAGATAAGGCATTCCTTTTCCTCACCATAATCTGATATCAATCGTGCCACAACCGGCCTGACGGAAAATCCTTGCGGGGTAAGTGCATTCGCCGTCCTGTTGGGAAGTTCCGCGTCGGCGATGATTGGATAGTACTTTTTCTTCAAGTAGTACTGCCATCCATCGAATATCTCTCTGATGGGCACTGCGAACGTGTATTCGACGACCTCTCGGAACGTCCCGCCTTTCCACCAGTTCTCGAATATCATAAGGATCTTGTCTTTTCCATAGGCCTCAGCCATATACGTGAGGAGAGACTCTCCCAATTTGTACATGAGATATGTTCCGGATATGCTGTAGATGCTGTTCTCATCGAAAGTAACACCGGCCAGGATAGCATCAGCCGCTATCATATCTTCGCTCGGTTCCCATCCACTGGACCAATACTCTGCGATGCCCTCAGTGAACCAGAGCGGCGGTGCCGCGACCTTGAGTTTCTTGTGATCCCTGCTTACTCTGGAGAGTTTGGCGTAGGTGAATACGTGGACGAGTTCATGCCGGAGCACTCGATCGAAGTCATAATATGAGCCGTCGAACGGCACGACCACTCTTCCCTTGAAAAACTCCGTGAATCCTGCAACGTTTTCAGGCAGGAGCTGCGAGATGACATTTGTCTGGTCGAAATAGTTCGGTGAGCTGTATATAATCAGCGGTACCCGCCTGGTCAACGGAAGGTTGAACTTATCCTCAAGTACCCGATAGCTGACCTCTGCGCTATGCGCGGCTATCTCTGCGAGTTCATCCTCGCCTTTATAGTAGTAGATGTTAAAGTGCTCGGTTCGCAGGACATACCAGTCGAGGCGCGAATACTGCACTTTGTTCTTGCCAAAATAGTACTGCGCCTGCGTTGCAGTAACAGACATCAGAATTAGCAGCACTATCTGGAATACCAGTCGCGAACTCCTCATAACACTACTAATAACGCAACTAACGTTCATTCTGTCCAGCGGTTAATTCGCGTTCGATTCGAATCACGGCTTAATTGCCCGCAGGTTTTCGAGCGACTTTTCCACACCACTCTTGCAAGCCTGGTGCTCGGCGGGGTACATCCTGAATTGCTTTGCGGCAGCCTCCAGCGAAGTGGTCAGCCTGATCGCCTGAGATTCCGTCATTGCTTTGGAACCAGCCTGTTTGTTCTCTATCATTGTCCCTCACCAGGATGGATGGAGAACGAACAACGATTCGTCTAATCGGGCTTAGGTTGTGCCGACGGTTTCCTCTTCGAGTACGGTACCGATGGCTTCCTCCAGTTGAGCAAGCGTGAAGGGTTTCGGCAACACAAGGTCAACTCCGCGGGAGCTGATGTCGGACTCCGCGATTTGTGCTCCCCATCCGGATATTATGATAACAGGCATGTTCGGGTCTTTAAGCTTGACAGCCTTGGCGATATCCCAACCAGACATACCCGGAAGTCCAAGATCTGTTATCACTATGTCAAACTCCCGCTCACCAAACTTCGCGAGCGCCTCAATGCCTTCGCTGGCTGTGGCGGTATCATGCCCAAGAGATGAGAGAAGTTCGAAGACTACACTAAGCAGCGACTCGTCATCATCGACGAGTAGAACACGCAATCGCTTGACAGTACCTCTCGGCGCTTTTTTCTCCTCTCGTTCAGCCAGTTCCGGCCGCGCCGGGAATATCATAATGATTCGCGTGCCTTTTCCTTCCTCGGTAACCACGTCTACCGCCACCTGATGCCTGGTCAGGATGCCGTAGGCAACGCTCAGTCCTAGCCCGGTCTTGCCTTTGCCCTTGGTGGTGAAGAAGGGATAAAACATCTTCTCGCGATCCTGAAGCGTCATGCCAACGCCGTTATCGACGATCTCAATCACGACCTCGTCACCTTGGTCGCAGGTATTGACCGTGATCTTGCCGCCATTCGGCATCGCCTCAACAGAGTTCTGTATCATGTTGGACAGAGCGTCGACGAGTTCACCGAGCGAGCCTGCTATCGGCTGAGTCGCGGTTAGGTCGGTCGCGAGTTCGACTTCGACCAGATTAAGTTGGGCCTGGTCTTTCCAGAACGGTTTAGTGGTCTCGACAGCGTCCTGCACCACCTGATTGATTGAAACCCGTTCCTTGACGGTCTTGCTGCGTACTCTGGCAAATTCCTGCGTCCGCCTGACGGTTTCTGCGCCTTTGAGCGCAAGTCCCTCGATCTCCCGCAGGCCATCGAGAACACGCTGATCACTGATCTGCTCCTGCAACAGTTGTGCGCGGCCAAGAATCGCGCCGAGTCTGTTGTTAAAATCGTGAGCTACACCGCACGCCATCTCGCCAAGGGCTCTCAGTTTTTCCGTTTCCAGCATCTGCTCCTGAGTGCGAGACAGCTTGTTGTAGGCCCGTTGAAGATCCCTGAACATCCTGGCATTCTCGATTACATCTGCGGCCTGACGTGCGAAGATCGAGATGAACTGCAGGTCCTCAAGAGTGAACAGTCCGCCAGAGTCGCGGTGAACGCACAGGACGCCAATAGTGTTGCCGGAGAAGCTAAGCGGAACCGCTATCCTGGAACCGCGCATTGCACTCTCCCCATCCTCGGAGCCACTGGCAGACAGACCGTTAACGATTACACCCTCACCCTGCGCCGCAGCTCTTCCTTCAGCTCCCTTACCGATGGTCAGATCGCTGCCCATGATGCTCTCGCGCATGGTATCAGCGTTGGTCATGAGAGATTTGAGCTTCGTGCCATCCGAGCTGAGAAGGTATATCGTAGCATAGCTTGCAGACACAAAAGAGGTGGCGAGGTCTATCACTTTGTTCAGGACCACCTGATAGTTGAGGGTAGAATAGATTGTCGTCGACAATTCAACGAGGGCCGATAACCGTTTCGACTGCTCAAGGCAGGTCTTCATGACCACGATGCTCTTGCACAATATTCCGACTAACCTGGCAGATGTGGTGATATTCTCAAGCTCGGCTTCGGTGAATTG
>DAOVLC010000296.1 GCA_030631455.1 Candidatus Zixiibacteriota bacterium | reverse complement strand
GTGGACTCGTTAAGATCCTGATTACCCAAATGTCACAAGCAGCGCCCCTGAGAATCCCAGGACGATGCCCAGGACTCGTAGCAGTGTGACTTTCTCGCGTAGAAGAAGGGCTGCGAATACGAACGTGAATATCGTGCTCGTCTGGTTGATGGCCGCTGCTATCGATGCCTGTGTATATTTCATTCCAGCCAACCAGATTATCATCGCCAGATATGCGCCCATAAACGATCCGGATACAGTGTAGCCCCAGTGTTTGGCCGAGAACACGGATCGAATGATGGTGCGACGTGACGAATGAAGTGCCAGAACAACTAGCAGAACGACTGCTCCGCCGATTAAACGGATTTCGGTCACCCAGAGAAGCGGTGAGATTTCCAGAACAGGCTTGATTGCAACTACACTAACAGCGTTGCATGCCATAGACAGCACTCCAAGCAGAATTCCTCGCAGAACTGCCTTCCTGCTGACATCGCTCGAATTCTCTCTGCCCGCAGCCGCCAGCACTGCGAATAGAATGACCACCACTCCGACAAACTGTACGAGCGTTAGCGCTTCGTCCAGATAGAGAAACGAAAGGATGATTATGAAGGGACTGTACATACAGGTAACGATGGCCGACAGCCCGGCTCCAAGCAGATTGAGACTCTTGAAGAACAGAGTGTCCGCGAGACCAATCCCGAGAGCGCCACTGAAAAGAAAAAGAAGATAGTGGCTCGATGGAGCCGGATAGAACAGGGTCTGTCCAAAGATGTAGATCGTGGGAACCAGGAGTACGATGGACAGTGTATTCTTGAACAAGTTCAGCCCGATCGGATGCACCGTTTCTCCACTCTTCCTGAACAGTATGACTGCGAATGCCCAGTTTATTGCGGCCAGGAGGGAAAAGGTCTCGCCGAGGTGGGAGTTGATGATATCCATAGTCTCACTTCGCCATTGTGCCGCAGTCGGTTAGTCGACCAGCAGACAGCATCGCCGTAGCCGGAGAAGATACCCCGACTTCTTCTCATTGGCAAGCAACGAATTGTATAGATCAGATGTGCAGCATGATTATGTTCTGCCTTGACATCTCGGATCATCTATTACAATATGCTCAATAGTTTGTTCGTGATATCGTGCGAAAGCACTGCGACTCAAAGTTCAGACAGTGCTGTCCATGCAGGTGCATCCCGGAAGCAATAGCAAAGAGACAGCCCGCCGAACATAGTGAGTCTGAGAGTATTGATGTGGGGATATACTATTTACTCGAACTATCAGCAGACTCGGATTGGAGGTGATAGCGACAACAGAAGTAGTCTTGCTGTTTGAAGCATCCGGGATGGATCGCTTTGGGTGGCAGGAGATTAGTTGCGGGCGAAAGCCTGCTTAACATCAAAACCCTCTCGAAAGGGGTGACAGGGAATGTCGATTTCAGGGTATCTCGATGTTTTTATCGGACTTGCGTTCACCTATCTGATCCTCAGCTTGATTGTAACCGTTATCTTCGAGTCAATTGTTCAGTTCACGCGCCTCCGAGCCAGGAATCTCCGGCGGGCTATCAAGAAAATGCTTGAGGAGTCGGATTCGGAGTCGATTGTCAAAGCGTTCTACGAACATCCGCTTGTCAAATCGCTCAGCAAGGAGAAGAAGGTCGAGCCGCACAACTCAGGTAAGCCCAAGGATGAGAAGAGAAATGGCGAGTCAGGCAGCGAAAGCAAGGCAGGAGATAAGGAGTCTCTTACGAAGCGCTCCTGGCAAGCCGTGAAAAGCACACCAGAGCGCTCTTGGGAGGTTGCTCGAAGCATGCCCGGTTTTTCTTATATCGAGCCGAGCACTTTCGCGCTGGTCGCGATGAATACTCTTTTTCCTGATGAGAATCTCGGCAATAAGAATATGGATCATATTATGAATCTGGTGAAGGATTTGCCTGATTCCAGGATCAAGACAGTTCTCTTAACGCATCTGAGGGCTGGCGTCAAGAATCTGGAGGAACTCCGCATAGGAGTGGAGACATGGTTCAATGATACGATGGACAGACTGTCAGGATGGTTCACCCGAACAGCGCGGTGGATGTCACTTATCATCGGTCTTGTTGTAGCAATCGGCCTGAACGTAGATACATTTGAGGTGGTCAACGCATTCTGGAGAGAACCGGCGTTACGGGCTAACGTCGCCAATTATGCAGCTGAGAACTACAAAAGCTATTCACCCTCGCAGGATTCTGTCAAACTAAGTGTCGACAGCCTCAGAGCTGAGCTTGCGTCGCTTGAACTGCCTATTGGTTGGGACACATACGGACCGCCAGATTCACTGAGCAAAATGAGTTCATGGGAGGTTATGAGAGAATGGGCGCCGCAGCACATTGTCGGGTGGCTGTTTACCGCTCTCGCGGTGTCTCTGGGGGCGCATTTCTGGTTCGATATGCTGAGCAGAATCGTCAGGTTGCGCGCTTCAGGCATATCCCCGAAGGAGAAGAAGAAGAAAAATGAGAAAGAGGAATAACAGTCAGAGACTACATAGGTGTAACTGAAAGCTGACCTCTGATCAGTCAGCAGAGTATTAATACCGAGGGCAGGTGAGTGCTTCGAGATGAGTAATCGCTTGCCCCGGTAATTGTACAGTTGGTGGATTTCCGTGCAGTAAACGGTACGACTCACTTGTGTTCCCACCAGAAGCTTCGTATACCCGCCTCTGTTCGACAGAATTTGAGGAGAGATAGAATACCAAGGCGAGTCGGTCTGTTCTCAAAGTCAACCCGGCTTGGTCAGACCATATTCTCAGGCGCGAGCAGTTCGTCCAGCTTCTGCTTCGATAGCAGTTTTTTTTCGATCACCAGTTCGTATACGCCGCGATCAGTTTCGAGGGCTTCCTTTGCGAGTGACGAGCAGATTTCGTAACCGAGTACCGGACTGAGTGCCGTCACGATACCGATGCTGTTCTGCACCATTCGCCAACAATTCTCCGGGTTGGCCGTGATACCGTCAATGCAGCGATGCTTCAGAGTCGCCATACCATTCTTGAGCATCTCGATCGATTCGAATGTACTTTGCGCGATCACCGGCTCCATCACGTTAAGCTCGAGCTGTCCAGCCTCCGCGGCGAGAGTGACTGTCAGATCATTGCCGATCACCTTGAATGCGATTTGATTGACGACTTCCGGTATGACCGGGTTGACCTTGCCCGGCATGATCGATGACCCCGGCTGCATCGCCGGCAGGTTGATCTCGTTGAAGCCCGCACGAGGTCCGGAGGACAGCAGGCGCAGGTCGTTTGATACCTTTGACAGTTTGACTGCAAGGCGTTTAATAGCCGAGGAATACATCACGAACGCGCCGGTGTCCTGTGTCGCCTCGACGAGATTTTCGGCGAGTCTGATATCCAGTCCGGTGACTTCGCGAAGATGCTCAATGACTTTCTCCGAGTATTCCGGATCGGCGTTGATTCCTGTGCCGATAGCAGTGCCGCCCATGTTTACCTCGAGAAACAGGCGAGCGTTCTCTTCGAGTCTCTCTACCTCTTCCCCTAGAGTGACCGCGAACGACTCGAACTCCTGAC
>DAOVLC010000079.1 GCA_030631455.1 Candidatus Zixiibacteriota bacterium | reverse complement strand
GGCATGAGCACGGTTGCACCATGCCCAGGCCAGATCGTGCGTATACGCTATAGCGCTATCATAGCTAGCTACGGCATCTTCAAATAGGCCGAGATCGCTCAGGCTATTACCCCGGTTCACCCACGCGGCAACCATGTCACGCTTGTACGCCGTGCAGCTGTCAAACGCTGTCACAGCGACTTCCTCGTCTCCCCCCAAAGAGTAGGCCACTCCTATGTAGAAGTACGCCTCGCTCACGCCTGCCGAATCACCGTAGGCGTTCAGCAGCGCCTGCTCAAGAAGTACAACCGCACTATCATAGTTAGCCAGCCCCATCGCCACAACTGCGCTGTCAACCAGCGTTCGAGCCAATCCCGCCTTGTCGACGCACGCCGCCTGACTATACGCTTTGCCGAGGCGCTCCCGATCTTCCGCGTATGTTAACGCAAGTTGCTCTATCGACCACCTTATGCTGTCTATCGTGCAATCTTGCCTTTCATCTGACTGCTCAAGCACCTGCACCCGCTCCGGAATCTTATCAACTGCTTGAAGAAAAAGCTGTGATACGGCGATACCTATCACCGCCACAACAACGAAAACCTCGATCAATCGAGCACAGCGCTTCAACCACTTGACTTGCGAGCCAAAAAGCCTGATCGAGCCTTCCGCAACTGCAACAACACGTGCCACCGCCAATACGATATACGTCACAGCGCCCCCACTATTTCTGCCTCATTTCCTCACCCACCGTAACCTAGATTTCAGCATAGTTTACGAATCGGCACACACCCTGTCAAGAACAATCGCCAATCGCGCTTCCTCCTCCACAGTAGGATACCCCACCGACGGCTACGATCATCCGCGGGTGCCCCACAGCAGGGGCTTGTTGAAAAAGCCCCTGCTGTGGGATCATAGCAAACAGTGTGTAAATACGGACAAATCGGATCGCTTTTGGCACCCAGTTTTTCGTTTGCTTCTGCCGTCCAGAATCACTAAATTGTAAAGCCATTGAGAAAACTTTCACATGTAGGCATGAAATGCTTTACTATGGGGAAAACAGACGATTGATTTTCACAAATTAGTAACATGGAGGATCAGAAATGGATAGACCTCAGCCAGTAATACTCTCCGTCTGCCGGACACCGATTGCAAATCTACTCGGCGGATTGTCATCGCTCACCGCGCCGCAACTGGGTGCTATCGTAATCAAGGAAGCCGTTAAACGAGCCGGTATTAATTCGGCGGATATTAACGAAGTAATCATGGGTCAGGTGGTCCAGGGAGGCTGTGGCCAGGCGCCCGGTCGACAGGCTGCGATTCACGCCGGGATACCACCCGAAGTAGTCGCCATAACCATCAACAAAGTCTGTGGCTCCGGTCTGAAAGCGGCTATGATGGCTTCGGCATCGATCAAGGCTGGCGACGGCGATTGCTATGTCGCGGGTGGCATGGAGTCGATGTCGAACACGCCGTATGTCATCCATGGTGCCAAGGGCGGCTTCAAGTTCGGGCATCGCAAACTCGAAGACTCGATGATTCTCGACGGCCTCTGGGATTCGTTTAACGACTGTCACATGGGCAATGCCGCAGAATACACGGCAGAAAAATCAGGCATAACGCGCGAGCAACAGGACGAGTTCGCCTGCAATTCTCAGAATAAAGCTGTCGCCGCGGCAGAAGCGGGCAAATTCGCCAAGGAGATAGTAGCTGTCGAGATTCCGCAGAGAAAAGGCGATCCGATCGTGATCGACAAAGATGAGACCCCGAGAGCAGGAACGACAGTAGAGAAGCTCGCTAAGCTTCGCCCGGCGTTTGTCAAGGGCGGCAGTGTGACGGCAGGCAATTCTCCCGGTCTGAATGACGGCGCGGCTGCAATGGTGGTGACATCGGCAGCCTATGCCGAATCGAACGGCCTGAAGCCTTTGGCGAAGATCACCGGTTACACGGCCGCAGGAGTCGATCCGAAGGAGATATTCTATTCTCCGATATTCGCCGTTCGGAAGCTAATGAAGCAGATCAATGTCGACATCGACTACTTCGACCTGATCGAGGCGAATGAGGCGTTTTCCGCACAGGCACTTGCAGACGGCAAAGAACTTGGCTGGGATTGGGCGAAAGTGAACGTGCATGGCGGCGCGGTGGCGCTCGGTCACCCAATCGGCGCTTCCGGTGCGCGGGTTATGGCGACACTGATTTACGCCCTGCAGGACAGAGGACTGAAGATCGGTCTCGCGACTCTCTGCCTTGGTGGGGGAAATGCTGTCGCGATGTCAATAGAGATGATGTAAACGGAAAGATAGATTCGGAGTGGAAAAATGGATAAGATAGCGATAATTGGCGCAGGCACCATGGGAAACGGTATTGCACATGTCTGCTCGCAGCATGATCTCAAAGTCACGCTGGTAGACATAAAACAGGAATTCCTCGATCGTGCGATGGAGAAGATCAAGAAAAACATGGGGCGCGAGCTGAAAAAAGAGAGAATTACGCAGGAGAAGATGGACGCATCACTTGCGAATATCACAACCTCCACCAACCTCGATGCTGTTTCGGGCGCTGAGTTTGTCGTTGAGGCGGCTACTGAGAATCTCGATATCAAGCTGGAACTCTTCGAGAAACTCGACAAGGCGTGTGCTCCTGATGTGATTCTCGCGACGAACACGTCATCTCTGCCGATAACAAAGGTCGCATCCGCGACAAACCGCCCGGACAAAGTGATCGGAATGCACTTCATGAATCCGGTTCCGATGATGAAGCTGGTCGAAGTGATCAGAGGCATGGCGACATCGGACGAAACATATAAGACTGTCGAAGAGTTCGCCACGAAGCTCGGCAAGACTCCTATTGAGGTCAATGATTATCCCGGTTTCATTGCTAATCGCATTCTCCTGCCGATGATCAACGAGGCGACCTTCGCTCTGTTCGAGGGAGTAGGCACAGCCGAGGCGATTGACAACGTCATGAAACTTGGCATGGCACACCCGATGGGCCCGTTGACTCTTGCTGATTTCATCGGTCTTGATGTCTGCCTGGCGATCCTTGAAGTGATGCATGAAGGGTTTGGCGATCCGAAGTACCGCCCATGCCCACTTCTCGTCAAGATGGTTCAGGCGGGCTACCTTGGTCGCAAGACTGGCCGCGGATTCTACGACTATTCGAAGAAATGAGGACACAATATGGATTTTGATCTCTCCGAAGACCAGATAATGATGCGCGACTCTGCGCGTGAGTTCGCGGATAAACGACTTAAGGACATAGCGGAGGAGCTTGACGCCAAAGCCACGATGCCGGATGAGCTTCTTGCCGAAACCGGTGAACTTGGCTATTTCGGCCTTCTCGCTCCCGATCAATACGGCGGTCTTGAAGTTGATATGCTCAGTTACGCACTCGTTATCGAGGAGATCGCGCGGAAGTGCGCCGGCCTGGCTATTACGCTGTCTGTGCATAACTCGCTTACGATAGGGGCAATCGCTACTTACGGCACCGACGAGAATAAAGAGAAGTTTTTGCCGAAGCTTGCCACGGGCGAGTTTATCGGCGCATATTCACTGTCAGAACCGGATTCCGGAACCGATGCCGGCTCTCTCAAGACTACCGCTATAGCCGACGGCGACCATTATATCCTGAACGGGACGAAGAACTGGGTGTCGACAGCTAAGTGGGCGAAAGTCTTCGTGGTATTCGTGTTGACAAATCCCGAAGCGGGTTCGAAGGGGATTTCATGCCTTGTTGTCGAACCGGAAACTGAAGGCATGAGCCTTGGCGTTCCTGAAAAGAAGATGGGGCTTAAGTGCTCTGATACGCGAGACATCTCATTCCTCGACGCTAAAGTTCCGAAGGCGAATCTTCTCGGCGAGGAACACAACGGCTTCAAGATTGCGTTGTCGCTCCTGGACAACGGCCGAATCGGTGTCGCTTCGCAAGCTCTCGGAATCGCGCAGGAAGCATTCAACGAAGCGCTGAGCTACTCGAAGGAGCGCAAGCAGTTCGGTCGACCGATCTGCGATTTCCAGGCGATTCAGTTCAAACTCGCCGACATGGCGATGCGTATCGATTGTGCGAGACTGATGACATACAGGGCCGCAGTCCTCAAGGACACGGATGGCCGGTACTCGAAAGAGATATCTATGGCAAAGCTCTATGCGTCGGAGACAGCGAACTACGTCGCGAACCAGGCCCTTCAGATACACGGGGGGTACGGCTATGTTAAAGAATATCCCGTCGAGCGGTACTTCCGCGATGCGCGTGTAACTGAAATTTACGAAGGTACATCAGAAGCACAGAGAATAGTAATCTCACGAGATCTGCTTAAGGACTAACTATGTACGACCTGTTAGAGAAATTGACTGATTTCAGGACTGAAGTACGGGCATTTTGCGAGGAGAACATCGCACCGCATGCTGTAGAGGTGGACGAGAAGCAGATAGTCAGCACTGACGTGAATAAGGCAATTAACGCAAAAGGTTGGTGGGGGTGCACTGTCCCCAAAGAGTATGGCGGCCTTGGATACAGTAACGCAGAATACGTCGTGCTTGTCGAGGAAATCTCGCGTGTATGCGGCTCTACCGGTTTGACCTTCGCAGCGCATAACTCACTCGGCACATACCCGATCAATACTTTTGGAACAGACGAGCAGCGCTTGAAATACCTTCCAACCACGTGCAAGAACGGTGACCTGATTGCTTTCGGGCTGACTGAGCCTGAGGCAGGCTCGGATGCCGGCGGCACCAAATCCAAAGCGGTCAGAGATGGCGATCACTACGTCATAAATGGGACGAAAAGCTGGATCACATCTGCGGAGCCATGCACGGTTGCGATAGTTACCGCCCGCACGAGCGACGAGGGTGGAGTCAAGGGAATATCCTCAATCATTCTTGAGAAAAGTATGGACGGATTCACCGCCGGCAAAAAAGAGAACAAACTTGGCTGCCGGGGATCCAATACGGCTTTTCTTCATATGGACGATGTAAGAGTCCACGAGTCACAACGACTCGGCGACGAGGGACTCGGTTTCAAGCAGTTTATGATCACACTCGACGGTGGCCGTATCTCTATCGGTGCGATGGGTCTTGGCATCGCTCAGGCCGCATTGGAATTAGCCTCCAAACATGCAATCAAGCGAAAGCAATTCGGCAAACCGATCTCTGCATATCAGGCGATCCAGTGGAAAATCGCCGATATGGCGACTCAGATCGAGGCTGCTCGCCATCTGGTCTACGGAGCCGCCTATCTCAAGGACACCGGTAAGCCTATGACGAAAGAATCGGCGATGGCCAAAGTGTTCGCGTCGGAAGTAGCTAATTTCTGCACATACCAGGCGATCCAGGTACTGGGCGGCGATGGTTATTCGTCCAAGTATCCTGCTGAGCGCTACTATCGCGATATGAAATTGTGCGAAATCGGCGAAGGGACCTCCGAGGTTCAGAGAATCGTAATCGCACGAGAGGTGTTCAAGAGCGTATCGAAAATCGATTAAGTAACTATAGGAGAGAGTATGGCTTTCAAGGGAGAAGGCAAGATTTGGATGAACGGAGAGTTCGTCGAATGGAAGGATGCGAAGATACACGTACTCTCGCATGTTATCCACTATGGCTCATCAGTGTTCGAGGGAATCAGAGCCTACAAGACCAGCAAAGGCACTGCCGTCTTCCGGCTCGGCGCTCACGTGAGACGGTTGCACAAGTCCGCAAAAATCTACCGGATGGAATATCCGTATTCGGACGAAGAGATATTCGAAGCATGCCTTGAGACGATTCGTGTAAACAACCTCAAGGAGTGTTACATCCGTCCGGTTGCGTATCGCGGCTACAATTCGCTCGGAGTCGACCCAAGCCCATGCCCGATCGACGTGGCGATAGCGGTTTGGGAGTGGGGGAAATACCTCGGTCCCGAGGCTCTGGAGAACGGCGTCGAGGTCTGCGTGTCATCCTGGGCGCGAATCGCTCCGAATACTCTGCCTGCGATGGCGAAATGCGGCGCGAACTATATGAACTCGCAACTCATCAAGTTAGAGGCGATTGCACGCGGGTGTGTGGAAGGCATCGCTCTCGATTCGTCCGGTAACGTCTCGGAAGGCTCCGGAGAGAATGTTTTCATCGTACGTGATGGCAGGCTGATTACACCGCCGTTCGATGCATCGATCCTGCCCGGAATCACTCGCAACACGGTAATGACACTGGCCAAAGAGATGGGCATCAAAGTGATCGAGGCGAACATCCCCCGTGAGGCTCTATACATCGCTGATGAAGTCTTCTTCACCGGTTCGGCTGCGGAGATCACTCCGATTTCGATGATCGACAAAATTGCAATCGGCAATGGCGCGCGCGGGCCGATCACTGAGAGACTGCAGAAGCGTTTCTTCGAATATCTGTCCGGTGACGTCCCTGACACGTACAACTGGCTCGACTTCGTGTACTCCGAAGAAAAGGTCGAGGCGTAATGAAGATCGCGCTCGGGGCAGACCACAGGGGCTATCGCTACAAAGAGCATATCAAACAATACCTCGCGAGTCGCGATATTCAGATTGTCGATTTTGGGACGAACTCCGAGGAATCGGTTGACTACCCCGATTTCGGTTCGAAGGTGGCGCATGCCGTAGCAGACGGTGAAGTCGATCTCGGCATTAACATCTGTGGCTCCGGCAATGGGATGCTCATGGTGGCGAACAAAGTGAACGGTGTCAGAGCAGGCATCGCGCTCAATCCCGATATGGCAAGGCTCACGAGACAGCACAACAATGCCAACGTGTTATCCATCGCCGCCGATTTCACACCGGAAGATCAACTCGAACCGATAGTGCAGGCATTCCTCGACGCACAATTCGAAGGCGGCCGGCACACGGCACGAGTCGCCAAAATCGGAACATGATCTTGTAGGTCAAATCTCGGAGGCCAGCAAAGCTGACCGTAGAGACTTGACAATCCTCTTTTTTTTCAAGTGC
>DAOVLC010000110.1 GCA_030631455.1 Candidatus Zixiibacteriota bacterium | reverse complement strand
GCATAGAGATCTTCGGTATTTTCACGAAACACGATGAGATCGATACCGTCCCGGTAATTGAGCGGGTTTCCTTCGTAGCCTTTGCATGGCCTCAGATTAGTCCCCAGGTTGAACAACTGTCTCAGGCCGACGATCGGCGATGAGTAGACGAGTCCCTTACCCTTTAGTTCGGGCGCCAGCTCTTTCTCAGCTTCTTCCTTGGGCTTCGACGTAATCGCTCCAAACAGCGCACAATCGGTCTGTTTCAGTAGATCGATTGTCCGGTCAGGCAGAGGCTTTCCCTCTTTGCACCAGAACTCCCAGCCGATATCACCGTGCGGATACTCGGCATCCAGTTCGAGTTTGTCGAGAACAATTTTCGCCGCCTCCATAACATCCACGCCTACGCCGTCACCCGGCAGCCAAGCTATTCTGTACTTCGCCATCTGAATACTACCTCCAAGTGAGTGTCAGTGAGAATCTGTGTGAGTCTCCAAGATCTGAGCCAATAGGTGTATACGCGTAGTCAATTGACGCGAATTCATGCCTCACCCCGAATCCGAATGCGAAATCGCGGATGTCATAACCGGACGCATAGCCCGCACGAAGCGTCAGAATATCAGATATGACATTCTCGGCGCCAACATGGAAATGCGGCTGATCGTCGGTCGGAGTCACAATATCCACCCCAAATCTAAACGTTCGATACTCGTACGATCCACCCGCCCTCACCACCGATGGGAGATCGTCCTCCTGGCTCTTGAGTTTCATCTTCGAACCGAGATTCGATGCCGCCATTCCAACATGCACATTCGGCAGGAACTCATAGTAACCGCCAATGTCGAGTGCGACAGCGGTGCCGGATGAGACATCGATCCTTTCATATATGACTTTCGCTGTAAGGCCGATCGAGAACTCCGGCGAAATATGGAACCCGGCCGTCAGTCCTGCGACCATATCCTGCGCATCGAAGATGGAAAGCGGTTCCGGCGTCGGGATGTCACTACGCCTTTCGATGTCCCCGACCGAATTGTAGAGAAGCGATACACCGACAGCGACCTTGTCCGGTTTCCATACAAACGCGAAGTACTCCGACCGCACGTCTGCAATCCACTCGTGATGCATGAGCCCGACGGCATATCGACCGGCATTGACCGATCCCGCCGGATTGTAGTGAAGCGAGAACACATCAGTTGCCACTGACCCGAAAGCCCCGGCAGCGCCTGCCTGCGCGGCACCGGGTGAGATATTCAACCCCGCCACACCGCTCATGTCACGCTCTGCGACTGTCTGGCACAATGCACTCACCGGCGCAAGGATCAGTGCCAGTATCGCCAGAACTGCGACAGATTCCCTCGCTTTATATAGCATGGCTTTCACCCGATTCTCCTGTTTACGGTATCGGTCAAAATGCGAATCCTATCGAGAAGATGTGATCCGGCCTTAGCTCGGCCCTGGCAGACGAGAAGGCGTAATCTATCGTGAGACGTATGCCTCCGTCAGGATCAACTTCTTCCGCTCCGGGATAGTCTTCTTCAATTCTCTTCGTGCTCAGTGCCTTTTGTATTCCAAATCCAAATGTCGGATGAAGATCGTCGAGACCGGCTCTCAACCTCAGCAGATCGTTCAAGCTGTACTCAGCACCCGCATGGATGCTGGTCGAATGCCATCTGAGTTTTCGACTCTCTATGTCATCCTCGATCCTGACAGATTTCCACATCATTCCACGGACGTCCAGTGCCGCAAGGAGCTTTCTATCCAGAGCGAGCACCGAGACGCCACCCCCTATCAGTAGCGGGAAGTCATCCGTCCTGGAGTCACCTCTTTGACCGAACTGGCCCCAATAGTCGCCCGTTGTCCAGATGTAGCTCGCACCGATGTTTCCGACGACGGCCCCGATTCTCAGCATATCGATAGGCGCATTCTCGCCAAGCCCCTCACCTCTGGTGAGCTTGATATACGTCCCCAGGTCGAAGCCTACGGTCGTAGTCGTCACATTCGCCAGCTTCCCTATGTAGAACTTGCCGGTCCCGCCGATCGATACGATGTTCGAGAACCGACGAGAAAAACATATCGAGATCGCGTTTTCGGAGTATGCGAGTTCATCTCCCAACTCACCTATCATGCTTCGTTCATAAATGCTGCCGTCACCGGCGAATATCCATCCAACCGCTATCGTGGCTTCTCGTCTGACCGGGAAATTGATGGACATGTACCCGAGCCGCCGATCGAGATCCATTGCACGATACGAGAAACCGACCGTCTTCTTCACAACTTGTGCGGCACCACCCGGATTATAGAAGATCGCGGAGGCGTCGTCCGCAACGGCGTAGTATGCCTGCCCCATGCCGACAGCGCGCGCAGACAAACCGAGCTGAAGGAAAGGGGCTGGCGCCCCTCCGTTTTCCGATTCGGCCAGCGTCTGGGAGGCAAGGCCGGCGAGAATAACCAAAGATATAGCAAGTAGTTTTTTCATACCGTTTCCTTTCTCCCTATGGCAGAACCATGATTTTGCCCCAGGTCTGCTGTCCCGTAGAGGTCTCCACGAGGAAGTAGTAAACACCTGTCGCTATCTGATCGCCCCTGCCATTCAGCAGATCCCAGGTATCATCATGAACCCAATCATTCTCTTCGCGAGATTCTCTGAATCGGTTGTCGATAACGGTTCGAACAAGGTTCATTGCAAAATCGTAGACTTTGATGGTTACGTACGCAGGTACGGGAACCTGGTAGTGAAGCCTCACGAATCCGAGTCCTTTAGTTGGCGATACCGGTACCGGCGATGCGTAAGGTTCCTCGGACTCCGGGAAATCTCTGAAAATAATAGTATCGCCCCCGAGAACAGCTAAACCGTCACTCGATCCAACCCAGAGATCGCCGTCGATGACTCGACAACTGTAGAACTCGGCGTTTTCCGAAATCTCCTTTCCGGAAGATTCCCTGACAGTCATCTTCGAGAAAGAATCCTCACCGTCCAGCATCCGGTATAGCCCCTGGTAGGCTGCGAAGTAAACGTCGCTGTCATCGAACGCGAAGTTGATGGCCTGGACACCGGATTCTCTGACCACCCAGTCGGCGCCGTCGTTGGTCGTTGATGTCACCCCGTTAACACCTGTCTCGGTCCTCTGCGTTGCGGCCCAAATCGTCTTCACGCCATCATGATATTGCAGTCCGAGAGCCGTGATGAAGTCCCCGGACAAATTGTCTTCTGAACGGTTATAGAGAACGTGCCTGTCGAATTTCATCGGATCCGTGGTCACACGTTCTATCGCGAAGCCGGGTCCCCACACTCTCAGAGCGCCCTGAACTGTTGCAATCCAGAATGTGAAGTCGGCATACTCAAGTCTGCTGAAAGCCGAATCGATCGCATTCGCCCCGTGCCCGATTCTAACCGACTCGAATCCTCCCCTTCCGACACCCGTAGTGTCCACCAGCATATTGCCGGTCATGCCAATCGTCAGAGTCTTCTGCCACAATCCAATGTCATAGGCCTGAGCGATCTGAATCGGATATGTCCAGGTGGCACCGCGGTCAACCGAGCGCATCACCCTGTATCCCGTCGACTGCCTGTCGACAGGGTATGTTGTTATCCAAACTTGTTGCGTGACCGTATCGGAATCCCAGACGAGCGTCGTGTCGAGATCCCAAACGAATACCGCCTGAACGCTTTGACCCGTTGTGTCTGTTTCTACGAGCGGAATATGCCTGATATCGACAGGATCACTTGCGATATCATCGAACGTGAACACGACGACACCGGTGTCGCAGCCCGCCCAAATCGCCAGGCTGTCGCCTCCGAGTGATTCCGGATAGATCGAATAAAACCGATTAAACGGCTTGTCCGGTGAGGTGTCTTCCGGGAACGGGTAGATTGGGTCCCAGCTTCCACCGAGATCGGTTGTGCGAATCAGACCACCTTCAGAACACGCGGCAAAGTACGAATCGCCGACTCTCACGATCTCTTTCACCATCTTGCCCTCGCCGACCGCCTGATCAGGCTGCGACGAATACCAGCTTTCACCATCGGAAGTCGTGATATCAAAGCCTAACCCTTCCTCGGATTCAGGGTCCCACGCCGCAGCGATCACCGTCCCGAGGTCAGCTTTGATAGCAGTGTAATAGTCACCAAGCAAACCCTGGTCTTTGTCCCACGAGAGAAACCAATACGTAGAGCCAAAATTGTTAGACAGGCCGCGTGACACTCCGCCGTCGGCTGCAAACCACACGGTCGAGTCACCATCATAAGCTATATCGAGGATGCGCATACCTGCGAGTTTCCGTGTTTCGTCGATATAGGTAAACTTGTGAACTCCCGCAGCCGAACCCGCCCAGACTACGGCAGTATCCTGATAAAACGTGTCGACGATAGCCGAGTAGTAGAGGTTGGAACGGCTTTGGAATTTCTCGTCCACAAAATCGATACTGTCTTCCTCGGTTGCGAAGATGTTGTGCCATGTCTGTCCGCCATCAAGACTTCGGATCAACCCACCCCCGAAGCTTGGCGCCCATATCGCCGAGTCGAGGATAGCGATGTCAAAGGCGAGCATTTGCGCAGACGAGGCCTGCTCCGGCTGAAATGAATCCCAGTCGTATCCGTCATCTGTCGTAGAATTGAATCCGTCACCCCACTGCAACTCCCCGCCATCGGTGGCTACGCTATGAGCACATGCAACCCACAGAACTCCGTCAGCGTAAGCTATTGCCGAAACATCTGAAGCGTTGAGCCCGTTCGTGGCATCATACGTTATCCAGGTCGCCCCCCTGTCCTCAGTTGCAGAGACGCCCCTCGGAGTGGCCATCCAGATATAATGGCCGTCGTAGATTATGTCGACTGCGGAATTGGCTCTGCGGTACCCAATCGGCTCGTCCAGACTGTAGGTCATCCGAGCATAGGACTGCTGCGCCAGAAGCGCCACGAAAATCGCGCAGAGAAATACCCCGAGAACCAGACATAGCCTCGGACAAAACAAAAACCGCCGCATTCTGCGTGACGGTTCAAAAGGATCAAGATTGATCATATGTATATTTCCTCGGCGAAAAACCTCTTAAATCTGTATCAAACCCTATACATTCACCTCCAATCGAGCCAATATATCACAGTGTCATTCGTTGTCAAGCGAATTCAATCGGGCGGCCGAGTAACTCCAACAACTGCCCGTGACGCAAGCTCCTGTCTGATATTCTTACAAACTCAGACATGTATTGTTCCGCCAGGGATATCGTCAGAAGCCCCCCGGCAGTAATAACTTCTGCGCGTTTCGGTTCGAAAACAAGGGCATTTCGCCTCGAATGAAGCGTCATTTGCGCAAGCTCATTAACCAGGTTTCGATACTCCGCAATCCGCATTGAGGCGCCGTGGATTCTGTCCGGATCATACGATTTCAGGCCAACTCGATATGTCTGGATAGCGGTGGCTGTGCCGCCTGAAAGCACAAGCGACATCGGCGTGCCCGCTGATGGTATCCTGAGCTTTGAGACCTCCGCTCTTATCTTTTCCAATATCAATTCCAAATCGCTGGAGTTCACTTTACGATTCGTCTTGTACCGCTCGGTCAGGGTGACAGCGCCAATCCTGAAGCTTTTTGCTGATAGTATTCTCGAGCCATCGGCAACAACCACCTCGGACGATCCCCCTCCGACATCGATCAGCACCCGGCTTCTCTTCAGACCAGTCATTCCGGTTACGGCTCCGAGATAGGCAAGCGCCGCCTCCTTTCTGCCGGAGATGACCTTGATGGATATGCCTGTTGTGTTATTGACTCTCGATATCACTTCTCG
>DAOVLC010000371.1 GCA_030631455.1 Candidatus Zixiibacteriota bacterium | reverse complement strand
CTCACGATATCGCTCTTCTTCACCGCGCCATTCGGGATGGCATCCTTAACGGCGCAGACCATGATATCACCGCGTCTGGCGTACCTGCGCCTGGTGCCGCCCAGCACTCGAAAGCACATCACCTTCTTTGCGCCAGTGTTGTCGGCCACGGTAAGTCTGGTGTACTCCTGAATCATCTTACTTGGCTTTCTCCAGAATTTTTACCAAACGCCAGCGCTTCAACTTTGATAGGGGACGCGTCTCCGCCACCAGAACTTTGTCTCCCACACCGCACTGATTGTCCTCGTCATGCGCGTACAGCTTGGAGCGCTTCGTCATTACCCGTCCATACATTGGGTGCCGCATGGTCCGCGACAGTTCCACCGTAATGCTTTTATTCATCGTTGATGAGACTACCACGCCCTGGCGTGTCTTTCTCGTGTTTCGTTCAGCCATCACCTACTCCTTGACATCGCTTTCAGGATTCTCGGAATCGAGCAGCCTGGTGGATGCCGAGAGCTTTCTGATTCCAACCTTGTGTTCATTAAGAATCGTCTTGAGCCGAGCCCTGTCCCGGCGAAGAACGCGCAGCCTGAGCGGATTGTCCAGCTTCTGAAGTCGCTTGCGAAGATTAAGATTCAGCAACTCTTCGTCGATCTCGCTCAAACGGTGCTCGACCTCTTCTATCGACAAATCTCGTATCTGACCCGGTTTCACCTTATACTCCTTTGACATCAGTCCGCGATACAAACCTGCATCTGAGCGGAAGCTTGTCAGCGGCGAGTTTCATAGCCTTGCGAGCCAGTTCCTCGCTAACGCCTTCCAATTCAAACATAATCCTGCCGGGCTTTACGACGGCTACCCAATATTCGGGAGCACCTTTGCCCTTACCCATCCGCGTCTCCGCAGGTTTCTTGGTTACCGGCTTGTCTGGAAATATCCTAATCCAGACTTTTCCGCCTCTCTTGATTTTGCGGGTGAGCGCAACGCGAGCTGCCTCGATATGCCGGTTGGACACCCAACATGGATCGAGAGCCTTCAGACCGTATTCACCGAATGCTATTGTCGAGCCGCGATAGGCTTTCCCTCTGCGATGTCCACGCATCTGGCGGCGGTACTTGACCCGTTTGGGCATCAACATAACGTTTCTCCAAAAAACTCACGTAAATACATATTATACTTTTTCATTACTCTCACGTCAATTCCCAACATCATGTCATTTCTTTTCATTGCGGCTACCGCCGGAAGCTTCCCCTGGCCTTTTGCCACCCTGTGCTTTCGGTCGGTCGGCACCTTGCGGCTGTGGATTCTTTCTGAGCACCTTGCGGACTCGTCCCTTGGGCGGCCGCTTTCTCCTGCGGCGATCACCGCGACCGGATCTGCCTGATTCTCTCAACCGAGCGTCGAGCCTGCTTTCGGCCTGTTCGCTCAGCTTGTCGCGAGTCGACTGACCCCACGGATCGAGGACTTCACCACGGCATATCCACACTTTGACGCCGATGCAGCCATAAGTAGTGGCCGCGGTCGACGTAGCATAATCGATATCAGCTCTGAGCGTGTGAAGCGGAACACGGCCTTCGTGGTATTTCTCGGATCTGGCGATCTCGTGGCCGCCGAGCCTGCCGGAACAGACGATCTTTATCCCTTCCGCTCCCATCTTCATGGTGGCGCCAAGAGACTTCTTCATAGCTCGCCTGAAAGAGACCCGTCCTTCGAGCTGTCGCGCGATAGAATCCGCCACCAGCTTTGCCGAAAGCTCCGGTTTCTTCACCTCGACGATATTGAGAGTAATCTCTTTCTTAGTCAGTAGCTGCAGTTCCTCGCGTAATCTGTCGACTTCGACACCTTTCCTGCCTATTACGATTCCGGGCCTTGATGTATGAATATCGACCGTCACCTTCTTGGGTGCGCGCAGAATTTCAATGTTCGAAAGGCCGGCGTTCTCAAGACGCTTGGAGATATATCTCTTGATCATAATGTCTTCGTTCAACAGATCCGCAAAGCCTTTGTTCGCGAACCACCGAGAGTTCCAGGATCTGATTACACCCAGCCGCAGTCCGATTGGGTTCGTTTTCTGTCCCAAGATATCCTCCTTCGAAGATTACTCTTCGCTTGACCTTTCCTTCTTGTGGGCAGCTTTTCGACGGCCCTTTCTTGATGCCTTGACCGCCTCGCGCTCCTCCGAACGACCTTCGTCGGAGAGATTAACCACAACATGGCATGACCGCTTCCTGATACGGAAGACTCGCCCCATACTCTGAAACCTGATTCTCGGCAGTATAGATGCTCCGTTGATCTCGATCGTAACTATCCTCATGTCCTCAGCCTTCACTTTGGCGGAGCCTTTCTCGGCAATCGCATTGGCGGCTGCTGACTTGATCGTCTTGAACAGCGGGCGCGCTGCTCGCTTAGGAGTGAACTTCAGCAGGTCAAGCGCGTCGTCGACCATCATGCCTCGAACGAGATCGGCGACTCGCCTCATCTTGCGGGCGGACATGCGAAGATATTTCGCTTTGGCAGTTGCTTCTATCATGATCTTCCCTATTTCAGACCTTTCACTGCACTGCTTCGTTCCGCAAGTCTGCCACCGTGCCCTCTGAACGTACGGGTCGGGGCAAACTCTCCCAACTTGTGACCAACCATGTTCTCTGTTATATATACCGGAACGAACTTGTTACCGGTGTGGATGGCCACCGTGTGCCCCACGAATTCGGGCGAAATTGTCGAACGTCTTGCCCATGTCTTTATGACACGTTTCTCGCCGGTCGTATTCAGGCTCTCTATCTTTCTCAACAAGCTCTCATCGATATATGGTCCTTTTTTCAACGACCTTGCCATCCAGAATCCTCCTTACGATTCGTTAAACTCTCCGCCGCTTGACAATCAGTCGGTCGGAAGGTTTTTTCTTT
>DAOVLC010000041.1 GCA_030631455.1 Candidatus Zixiibacteriota bacterium | reverse complement strand
CACCTTACCATCGGAACTGAAGACCGTTATCGGATAGCCTGCGTTATCGATCAGCAACCGATACCGTGCCTCGCTTGCCCGTAGCGCGACCTCGGCCTCTTTTCGCTTGGTGATGTCTTCTGCAGTTCCGTCTATATAGGCTATCTGGCCATTGTCATCCAGTGAGACACGCATGTTCGTCGATGCCCACCTTTGTGCGCCGTCTTTCCGCATGATGTGTACCTCGAAATTCTTGAAAGATCCTTTTTCTCTCAACTCTTTGAGCAGTATCCCTCTTTTCTCCGAGTCTACATAGAACTTGACAGCTGACACGCCCGTCATTTCTTCTTCCGAATCATAACCGAGCATTTTCACCAGTGCAGGGTTGGCTGATATCAACTTCCCATCGGGAGTGGAGCGAAACACCCCGGCCGGGATGCTGTCTCTGAGTTCGCGATAGCGATCTTCTGCCCCTAAACTCTCCATCTCAAGCCGTTCCCGCTCCAGATCGGCTAAGAGTTCATTCGCCTGTTGGTACCTTGTCTTTGGACTCCTGTCCAGAGCCCTTTCGATGATTCGTTGCAGTCTATCTGATAGCTTCTCCTTATCGAATGTCAGAGGTAGTGTTTCACTCGTTTTCTTCTGTATGGATTCGGCTTCTATTTCACGGCGAAACGGGTGACGGCCGGTGAACATTCGGTACATGATGATACCGAGCGAAAAGATATTACTGTGATAGTCGATTGTAGCCCCTTGCACATGCTCGTCCGACACGAATCTCGTCACCTCAGTTTCTGAACCAATACGCCCTGCGGTGATCACACACTCCGAACCTACCGACTTGAACCCGAGCAGCCGTATCCGGTCCTCAGCGTCGATCAGGATATTGGCCGGTCTGAGATCGTGGAGCACAATACCTGCCTCATGTGCTACGCTCAACCCCCTGCAGATCTGAACGGCCACATCCAGAAACTGCCGAAGAGAGTGTGTTTCTTTCTGGATTATGTCGAGTACCGTCCGTCCGTGCAGGAACTCCATGGCCGCGAACGGCCTGTTTTTGTACTCTCCCAACTCATAGATGCGAATAATGTTAGAGTGATTTAGAGAAGCGATCACCTGCACCTCGGACGTGAACATCGCAACCGTTTCATCATTGGAACTGTCCTGAAGCGGCAAGAAGTTCAGCGTAACCTTTCTCCCCAAATCGGTGTCCTTGGCTAGATAGACCTCGCACTTCCCGCAGACGCAGACTCTTTCGAGAACAACGTAGTGCGATATCTGTGTGCCCTTCGAAAAAACACTGGAATCAGGCTTATTGTTTGCAGGGATATCAGATTCCATCGGGTCGATTCCTTCTGTTTTGCCTCAATGATGCGGTGCCCCTGGTTGCTCCCGAAATATAAGTCAGGACAATAGTCAGTGCAACGATAAACTGTAAATGCTCTGCTGACGCATATGAGAAGGATAATTTCATTGCTTACGATTCAAGGACGTATATATTGTAGCTTTACTTTGAGGAAGGGGATTTCCATTGCGGTATTTCTTGGGTCTTGACATTGGTTCTGTTGCCTTGAAGGCGGTCGTAGTAGACCCATCCGGAGAGGTAGTCTACACTTATTACGGTCGTGTATTGGGCCAGCCTCTGGTTCACCTGCAAAAAGTGCTCGACGAAATCAGACTGAAATACCGCATCGAGGAGTTCGCGGGAATCTGCTCGACCGGCTCGGGTGGCCGGATGGTGCAGGGGAGGCTTGGTGGAGATTTCCTGAACGAGGTATTGGCAAGCATGCGTGCCAACGGACGCGTACTTCCTGATGTCCGGACGGTAATCGAAATGGGCGGAGAGGATTCGAAGCTGATCTGCGTTAAACTCGATCATGCATCGGGCAAGCTGCTCCTCGAAGACCTCGCAATGAATTCGCTCTGCGCAGCCGGTACCGGCTCGTTTCTCGATCAGCAGGCTTCGAGACTGGATCTTTCGATCGAGGAAGAATTCGGGCAACTCGCCGTGAAGTCGGAACATCCTCCGAGGATTGCGGGGCGATGCTCGGTCTTCGCAAAATCAGACATGATACATCTGCAGCAGATAGCAGCGCCCGATTATGACATAGTAGCCGGTCTTTGCTACGCAGTTGCCAGGAATTTCAAGTCCGCGATTGCGACCGGAAAGAAATTCATAAAGCCGATCAGCTTCCAGGGCGGAGTTGCCGCGAACATCGGAATGATAAAGGCTTTCGAGGACATACTCGGCCTTGAATCCGGGGAACTCAGCATTCCCGAACTCCACAAGCATATGCCCGCATACGGAGCGGCCCTCTATGCATCCCAGCTCGATAGAACATCTATCTTTGATCTTGGTGCTGATCTTTCTCAGACTAAGATCCACGTTACGAAAGCGAGCGGAGCCGAGAAGCTGGCTTATGAGTTTCCCGATTGCAAGTTCTATGATGTCACTTCGAAGAAATCGGAGATACCTGAAGGCACGACTGTCGGTTATCTTGGAATAGACGTTGGATCGTTGTCGACGAACGTTGTCGTCATCGACAAAGACAATAACGTACTCGCAAGGCGCTATCTCATGACCGTCGGGAGGCCGCTCGTAGCGGTGACTAAGGGGCTGAAAGAGGTCGGGGACGAACTCGACGGCCGGATTAAGATTGCCGCCTGCGGCTCGACCGGCTCAGGGCGTTACCTCACCGGCGATTTCGTAGGCGCCGACGTGGTTCGTAACGAAATAACCGCGCAGGCAACGGCAGCGATAGCGATTGACCGGAAAGTCGACACGATCTTCGAGATCGGTGGTCAGGATTCGAAATACATCTCCATTGACAACGGCGTTGTTATCGATTTCGAGATGAACAAGGTCTGCGCTGCCGGCACCGGGTCGTTCTTACAGGAGCAGGCTGAGAAGCTCGATATCAATATCGAGGAAGAGTTCGGAGACAGAGCGCTCAAGGCCGAGTCCCCGGTCGGTTGTGGCGAGCGCTGCACCGTCTTTATGGAATCGGACCTCGTGGCTCATCAGCAATCCGGCGCCAAGAAGGACGATCTGATCGCAGGGCTCGCGTACTCAATCGTCAACAACTACCTCACGAAGGTCGTCCAGGATCGCCGCGTTGGAAAGCACGTGTTCTTTCAGGGTGGTGTTGCCTGGAATAAGGCTGTCGTCGCAGCGTTCGAGAAAGTGACCGGTCATCCCGTCACGGTTCCGCCTCATCACGATGTTACAGGCGCAATCGGTGCGGCCATGATCGCGAGAGATGAAATCGAGACGCCTGAAAGCAAGTTCAAAGGCTTCGACCTCACCAAAAGGAAATACAGAGTCGAGAGCTTCGTATGCGAGGACTGCCCCAACATGTGTGAAATCCGGCGCGTGGTAATAGAGGGCGAGGCTCCGCTTCACTATGGCTCTCGGTGTGAGAAATACGACGTCGATAAGTCGAAGAAAGTAGCGGCCGGCACCGATCTCTACAAGCATCGCAACAAGCTTCTCTACTCTGTGGCAAAGCGGGCGGATATCGAGAAAAGGAAGAATGTCACGATCGGTTTTCCGCGCGTATTGCTGATGTACGAGTTGTATCCGCTCTGGTCAGGATTCTTCCGGTCGCTCGGTTTTAAGACTATCCTCTCTTCGCCGACGAACCAGAAAATTCTCGAAGACAGCCTGGAGCATTTCTCGGCAGAATCCTGCTTTCCGATCAAGGTGGTTTTCGGGCACATAATGGATCTGGTCAAGAAACAAGTGGACTATGTATTCCTTCCGAGTGTGATTAACGTGCGCGATGACGGGGCGCCTCACGCGAACAGCTACGTTTGTCCCTACGTGCAGGCAATCCCATATAACATCAAGGCAAACATCGATCTATCCGAATGCAACTCCAGGCTCTTGTCATTTCCTGTCGATCTCAGAATGGACGAAGAGTATTTGCGAGAGAATCTCTCTCCGCTTATGAACATTCTTGACCTGACGGAATCCGAATACAATGAGGCGGTTCGGGCCGCCTATACATCCCAGTCAGAATTCTACTCTGCGACTCAGGCTGCCGGACGAGAATTCCTTGATTCGCTCGAACCGGGAGAGAAGGCGGTCTGTGTCATATCCAGGCCATACAACGGGTGCGACAATAAGCTTTCGCTCGAAATCCCGAAGAAGTTGCGAGAGCTTAATGTCAGAGTTATTCCAATGGATTTCCTGCCGCTGTCGGAGTATATGCCGGACATCGCTAATCGCAACATGTATTGGCGATATGGGCAACGGATACTTGCCGCTGCTGATTTCATACGAAAACACCCCAACCTGTATGCGGTCTATATTACCAATTTTGGCTGCGGTCCTGATTCGTTCATTATGCATTTCTTCTCAAGGCAGATGGAGGGCAAGCCGTTCCTGCAAATCGAAATCGACGAGCATTCTGCGGATGCAGGAGCTATAACGCGTCTCGAGGCGTTTCTCGACAGTCTGAAATCGTATCGACCGAATCAGAAGCTGGTGAAAACTGAAGTGCCGAGACAGTTTAACGGATTCAGCAAGAAAGTGTATGTCCCGTATATGTCCGACCACGCGATCGGATTTGCGGCGGCAATCGAAGCATGTGGGGGTGAGGCCGAAGCGCTTCCGGAACCTGACGGCGAGAGCCTCGGTTGGGGAAAGAAATTCACTGACGGTAAGGAATGTTTCCCATGCCAGGTGACGACCGGCGACATTATTCGAAAGGTCAGAGAACCCGGGTTCGATCAGGAACGTTCAGCTTTCTTCATGCCGTCGGCCGGTGGGCCGTGCAGGTTTGGCCAATACCATCTGCTGCAGAGAAGCCTTCTCGACAAGATTGGATACGCAGATGTCCCTATCTATTCTCCCGACTCGGAGAATTCGTACGATGATTTTCCGTTCGTAGATGGCAACTTCAAACGTGTGGCCTGGAACGCAGTGGTCGCGACAGACCTGATGTTCAAAGTCTTGAGGCGGTTCAAGCCGTATGTCAAGGACGGCGATGCGAGCGACAGATTATACAGGAGATACCTGCAACGACTCGCGGACGCCATTAGGAGCGAGGAGGATCTGCGGCAGGTGCTATTCTCCGCGTTGACCGATTTCAAGAGGCTTTCGACTAACGGCAGCATGAGGAAGCCTGTTGTTGCGGTGGTCGGTGAGATATTCCTCCGATCGAACCGGTTCTCGAACAATTACCTGGTCGAGCGTCTCGAAAACCTCGGTGCGGAAGTGTGGCTTGCTCCAATGTCCGAATGGGTTCTCTATACAAACTTCTGTTACAAGCTCTACTCCAAACGGGACGGGAACCTCAGGGAATTCCTGGACGGTTTCATCAGAGACAGGATTCAGAAAAAGGACGAGAAACGACTTGCGGAAGTGCTGCTCCCTGATGTTCCGATTGCGCACGAGGCGCCGGTCGAAAGGCTGATTGAACTGGCGGAGCCTTTTCTTGATGTCTCGCTCTTGGGGGAAGCGATTCTCACGATCGGCAAAGCCATCGACTACTATCACAGGGGGGCATGTGGCGTTATTAACACGCTGCCGTTTAATTGTATGCCGGGAACGATAGTGTCTGCAATGTCAAAGAAAGTGCACGAGCATTGCGATGGCTTACCGTGGCTTAATATTGCATATGAAGGACTCGAGGACAAGAACGAAGAGATCCGTCTGGAGGCATTCTTGTTGCAGGCGCGTCAGTTCGAAGAAAACCGTCGAGAAAGGCTACTTGTCCCTTAATGTAGTTGTTGATCGACCGATCACCCAGCTATATTCGACTAACAACATTACTTGCTGGTGGTTACATGAATAGCGATTTCGTGAGAAAGTCTGATGAAATTCTCGATTGCTGGTGGGAGACAAACCCGAGTTCTGCTACAAGCAACGGCATACACGACCACGACGATAAGCTCGAAAAGCTCGATCCCGAAAGTCGCAGAGAGACAATCAAATCCTACGAGCGTTTCGTGTCGGAACTGTCTCAGTTCGAGGCCTCTCCCGATCTTCTGGACGACAGTGAGAAACTCGATCTGAGGATTCTCAAGAATCATCTTGATATCACGATTCAGATGGAGAACAACTATCGCAGGGCGGAACGAGATGCTACTGTTGGACCTGATGTCTGTCTCTGGTCGATATACATGTTGCTGATGCGAGAATTCGCACCTCTCGAAGCGAGAATGGAGTCTGTTCTCGCACGGCTCCGGGAAGTTCCGAGAGTTCTGGAGGAGGGTAAGGCTAATCTTAAGGCCAGCGAGGGTGTACCTGCGGCATGGACGAGGATGGGTATGGAAGTTGCCCAATCCGGCATGGGTTTCTTCGCGGGGTTGATTCCGATGTATGCTTCGAAAGTGCCCGGCCTTGCCAATGATGTATCAGCGGCCAGCAGTGCGGCTGTCATGGCTCTGCAAGGCTATACAAGTTTCCTTCAGAACGAAATAATGCCGGAGAGCAATGGAGAGTATCGCCTTGGCGAAGAAGTGTTCAACTACCTCGTCAAGAACGGGTACATGCTGCCATACAGCACCGGCGACCTTGTCGAGATCGGTAAAAAATGTATAGAAGATACAAAATCCGCGTTGCAGAAGGCGGCAGCTCAGATCGATCCGAATAAGTCATGGGCTGAACTCGTTGCCGATTTCAAGCAGGAAACGCCATCGGCGGACGAGCTCCTTGAGTTCTATCGCAAAGAGATCGAGCGAGCCAGGCGCTTTGTTACCGAGAAAGACATAGTCACGATTCCCGAAGGCGAATCGTTGACCGTTGCGGAAACGCCGCAGTTCAAAACCGGACGGGTTCCATACGCTGCTTACGTCGCGCCTGCGCCGTTCGAGGAATCGCGGGAGGGAATATTCTGGGTGACTGCGGTGGATCAGAATCTTCCCGCCGAGCAACAGGAAGAGCAGCTGGCAGGCCACTCGAAGGCAGCCATAGTATTGACATCGGTCCATGAGGCATATCCAGGACACCATCTGCAACTCCTCCACTCGAACCGCGTCAACTCGAAGATCCGGATGGCATTTCGCACTTCGCTTTTCTCGGAGGGGTGGGCGCTCTACTGTGAAGAGATGATGTTTGAGCAGGGATTCTATGATCTGAAATCGCGCCTTTTTCAACTGAAGGACGAACTTTGGCGGGCATGCAGGGTTGTAATAGACGTGGAGCTTCACTGCGGAAGGATGAATTTCCAGGAGGCAGTGAGGATGCTTATTGATGTGGCAGGGCTTGAAGAGGTTAACGCCATATCTGAAGTGAAAAGATATACGCAAAGTCCGACACAACCGATGAGTTATATAATGGGTAAGTTGGCAATTATGAAAATACTGGATGAATACAAGAACAAGTCAGAGGATAACTTCAACCTGAAGAGCTTTCACGACCAGCTTCTCTCATACGGGACTATTCCCGTCGGGCTGGTATCGGAAGAGATGTTGAAGTAGGACAACGGTTAGAGGAGGCAATATGACCCTGGCAGTGACGGACACTACGTTTGAGGAAGAAGTTTTGAAGTCAGAGATCCCTGTTCTGGTGGATTTCTGGGCCGAATGGTGTGCCCCGTGCAGGATGATCGGCCCGATTGTCGAGGAGTTGGGCAAAGATTACGAAGACAAGTTGAAGGTCGCGAAGGTTGACGTTCAGAACAACAACAACATAGCTACCAAGTATGGAATCATGGCCATTCCCGCGTTGCTTATCTTTAAGAATGGCGAAGTTGTCGATCAGATCATCGGAGCAGTGCCGAAGAAGATAGTCGAAGACAGGCTGGCGAAGGTCCTGGGGTAGAGTTTGTCATTTTCCAACCCTTCGATGCAAAGAATCAAGGAAATCCTTGAAGAATCGAAGACTATTGCGGTCGTCGGTCTTTCGAACAAGGAAGACCGCGACTCCAACAGGGTTGCAAGATTCTTGCAGGAGCGCGGCTACCGGGTAATTCCGGTCAATCCCGGTCAGAGGGAAATCCTCGGTGAGGTTTCCTATTCTGATCTTGCAGCGATACCGGAGAAAATCGATATCGTCGATGTCTTCCGAAAGAGCGAGGCGATTCCCGAAATTGCAAAGGCCGCTATTGCTGTCGGAGCAGGCATATTGTGGCTTCAGGAGGGCGTAAGACACGACGAAGCTACGGATGAAGCCCATAAGGCCGGCCTTACGGTGCTCCAGGACATCTGCATAAGGCGGGTAGCTCAGGAGCTTTAATAGCGAACGCAGCCGTCCCGGGCGCATATTTGATTTGTTCCCACCTGCAAAAAAGTGTATATTTGTAGGAGTACATTAATGCATATTGCGCCGATATAAACAACTATGAGACATCACGCGCCAAATCAATTCAGAATAGGATTCGACACGCGTCTGCCGACCGGGATCAAATGGCTTCTGATTGCAAACCTCGTGGTCTTTGTGATCGAGCTGCTTGATCGCTCCGGTTATCTGATCACCTATTTCGGCCTGACTCCCAACGATGTTCTAACGGGCCCGCTTGTCTACCAGGTTGTTACCTATATGTTTCTTCACAACCCACACAGCTTCTGGCATGTCCTGTTCAATATGCTGATGCTCTGGATGTTCGGTTCCGAGATCGAGCGTTTATGGGGAACGCGGAGATTCCTGAAGTTCTATTTCTTAACCGGCATTGCTGCGGGCATCTTCACGGTGATCATGACTCCGAGTTCGATCACTCCTGTGATCGGCGCTTCGGGTGCGGTTCTTGCCGTGCTGATAGCATTTGCGGTG
>DAOVLC010000369.1 GCA_030631455.1 Candidatus Zixiibacteriota bacterium | reverse complement strand
AGCGTATTTGACATCAATCAGGCGGGTCAGATAGCTGCCCCTGATGTTAACGCCGACGGTCGTGTGCTGACAGTTGGTGACCTTGTTTACCTGACGCGCGTGATTACAGGCGATGCTCTGGCATATCCTAAGCTGACTCCGTATGCATCGACCGTCCAGGTCGGCATAGAGAGTGCAGGCAATGCATTGAAGATAACGTCTTCGTCGGCAGTAGATGTTGGCGCGGCGTACTTTGTATTCAATGTTGACGGCACTGTCGAGAAGGTGACTTCTCTGGTGAGTGGCATGGACATCATGAGCGATGTTGTTGATGGTGAACTTCGGGTACTGGTTTATGACATAGGCGAAGGCCGTATACCGGCAGGTGAGAGTGATCTGTTCAGTGTCGAGGTTAATGGTGATCTGACGATAGTCGAGACCAGCATTGCCGATTACTACGGTAACGACTTGAACGTTACGACTACTGCACGAATTCTGCCAACAGACTTCGCATTACTTCAGAACTATCCGAACCCGTTCAACCCGAGCACGGATATAGTGATCGAGGTTCCGGGACCATCGCAATGGAAACTTGACATCTTCAACGTGACAGGTCAGCTTGTCGAGAGCTTCGGCGGCTACACAGCCGGCGGCGCTGTCAAGGTGACTTGGAATGCAGGCGATGCCGCTAGTGGTATATACCTCTACAAGGCTACCGCCGGTCAGTATTCCGCTGTTAAGAAGATGGTTCTGATGAAGTAGAAACCGGATCTACTTCTACATAAAAAGAGAGGTCTCGTCAGAGACCTCTCTTTTGTTATCACTGATACTCTTTATCCGCAAGACATATTCCACTCTGCGGAAGCACACACCGACCAACGCCATCCTACGATCATACCCACCATTTTTGTTGACTTGATCTGATACTCCTTGTATTGATGATAATCGACAGGAGGTTGTATATGAAAAAGTCTTACGCTTTACTAATAACGATACTCGTAGTCGTCGTTCTTGCATTCACCTTCGGGAAGGGCTATCTGAGCCGCCTGGACACGAGCGATAGATTGCTCAAACAGAAACTGAGTCGCGAAGAACTGAGCGACAGCCTCAGCAAAACGTACGAGCAGATGCTTGGGGACAACAACACCGATCTTCAGGCTCGTTTCGATAGTCTTCGCAATGAGAGCGACGCTCTCATATACTCTCTGGAGTCTCAGTTGGATCTGTATATAAGCCAGGAGTATGATCCACTCTTGCAGCAGAACTCGTCCGGGGACACGGATGTGACTGCTTCCGACGATGCAAGGGCCGACTTGACCGGCATGATCGTCACGCCCTCAGAATATGAGATATACATCGCGTACCTGGAGAGAATTAAGGATTTCCCGAAGGATCTTTCGTCTTACGAGAAACGGGTGGAAGTGGGCGAAGTGAAGAAGAAACTGATGAAGCAGTTTTCGCTTAGCAGGAAGGATCTGGACAGAGTGCTTCTGAAGCTAAGACAACGCAGCAAAGACACAGAGAAGTCAAGTTAAGATAAATCCACTCCACTGCCCTCGCCCTGCTTCACCAGCCCCTGCCAGCGAAACGATCGCGTTCATGAATGAGCAAAAGGATCCGCATGTCGGCGGAATGCGCTTTCAGGCTCTAAAGCCCCATATAGTAGCCCCTGACAATACTCCTGATTTGTGATCGAGCAGCTTTTCATATGCGGCCCATCGGCACAAACCGGATCGAATTCAGAGCGGATGTTTCGATCCACCAGGCACGGGATCTAAGCCTTCCGGTTCGCGTTCATACGGCACGATTAGGTGCTCACCGCGAAGGATCTTGTTCACTGTGCTGATGAACTGCCTTGTGCCCAGACTCTGGAGACGGCAGGGTATCCAGTTCTTCTTGCCGAACCACTCCGACAACGTGGGATCGCGCATGGGGGACATAAAGCTCACCTCCATTGGCAAGAGACTTAGTTCTCCCAATTGCGGTAGCGTATATCGATGGCGGTCTCGTTGTACAGTACTACTAATGTATATATAAAGGGGGGATACTCAAAAAGTCAAGAAATTAATTGCCGAAAAACGCTCGGGAAGTCGAGTATTGAGCGTATCTCATTGTTGTTGTGCAAGATAGATAGTCATCCCAAGAGACAAGAGACTAATTCTCACACCAAGCCGTAAGCAACATGTTGACAATTCTCACGCATTAGTTAAATTGAGATGAGGCAACATCCATGTGTGTGGAAGAGAGTAGAGAGCACCAATTTGCAGAGGTGATCTTCGAGAAGCTCACTCTTGAGAGCTTACCCGAGGAGCAATCTGCCTATTTCGAGTCGGAGGACGAGTCCTCTCGCCGCAAGCTTATCCTTAAGTTCGAGCCAAAGTTGAGATGGCACATCCGCAATTCACTCTCGTCGAGACAGAGAGAGGTAGTCAAACTCATACTCAAGGGCAAGACCGAGAGAGAGATCGCAGGAATTCTCGGGATTACCCAGCAAGTCGTGCATACATATAAGCAGCGTGCTATAAACAGGTTGCGAGAGAAGATCGTCGCTTAGGTGTATGTCGAATGACTAAGAGTGAGAGAGTTTACTTCACCGCTGACTGACACAATATCATCCCTCTTCTGCCCTTCTACTGCTGTACGTGATTGACAGCAAGGAGGAGAATCACATGTACGGTGTTCGAAGAGATCTCGATTACACAAACGCGGTGGACAAGAAGATCCTGCATCCTTTGATGCTCCAGCAGCTCAGGGCTACGGACTTCGTCAAGACCGTCAACGGCATACTGGCAGGAGATTACGGCCTGTTGACGTACCGCAGGCGCAAGCTGGCCAGCGACTAAACGGAAGCCTCAGAGGGAGAACCTCCCCCACTTCGCAGCCCTGCCAGGCGCCATCCTCAGAGCGCGGCGCAGCAATGTTT
>DAOVLC010000050.1 GCA_030631455.1 Candidatus Zixiibacteriota bacterium | reverse complement strand
CATGTCCGTAGTGCCTGGATTCGTGATTGGTGATTGTGACGGCTCCGGCGAGATCGACATCGACGATGTTGTCTTTCTGATAAACTACATCTTCAGCAGCGGGCCGGCTCCTGATCCAATCGAGGTCGGTGATGCCGATTGCTCAGGTGAAATCGATATCGACGATGTCGTATACCTGATTGCGTACATATTCAGCAGTGGCCCGGCACCCTGCGAGTAGCCTGTGGCTTCTGGGAATACAGCATCGATCTACACATACCTGAAACTTCTTCTCTAATCTGGCCGTCTCTAAAGTGGGTGTCTCTACACGATGCGATGCCAGTAGATCGATTAATTTCGATTGAATAACCAGAAATTGAGCTTTTCGGATTCTGTCCATGCCGGGTGAGTGCAAGCTCGCCCGGCTTTCTTTTCGAGTTCATCCAGAAACAATCAGAACATCCTCGGCATCACAGCGATTTAGTTTTCCTCCAGGATGCCGAATAGGAAAGAGCAGTTTAACATTGACTAACGGATTCTTGCAGATTAGATTCTGCATCGTCAATCTCAGGCGATGAGCAGAAGGGATATCAGATGCAACCGGGATTAGTTGAACAGTTAATAATCAGGAACGACTCGAAGATTGTCCTTCTTGTTATGGACGGTCTCGGTGATATACCCGCCGGTGGGCATCAGGCGCCGCTGGAAGAGGCTGCGACGCCCAATCTTGACCAACTCGCCGAAGACGGCACGCTCGGCCAGTTCGATCCGATAGCGCCCGGCATTACTCCCGGCTCAGGGCCGGCTCATCTCGCACTCTTCGGATATGATCCAACGGTGAACGACATCGGCAGGGGATTACTCTCTGCTTTAGGTATCGATTTCGACCTGACGGAAAAAGATGTCGCTGTACGCATTAACTTCTGCACGCTTGACCCAGATGGAAATGTTACAGACAGGCGAGCGGGCCGTCCGCCCGACTCCGAGAATCGAAGGCTGTGCCAGAAAATACGTGAGAAGATCGTCCTGCCCGATGGTATCGAGTTCTTTCTTGAAACCGAAAGCCAGCACCGGGCAGTACTCGTGATTCGAGGGGACAATCTTTCGGATCAGATCGGCGATACAGATCCACAGAATGTTGGCGTGCCTCCGCTCGATCAAAAGCCTCTTTCTCCGGAGGCAGAACGCTCAGTTGCGATTCTGGGCAGTATCATCGATCAAGTAAGTATTATACTGTCAGACGAGAAACAGGCAAATATGATCCTGCTGCGCGGGTATTCCGGTTTCAGGAGATTGCCGTCGATGGAGGAGCGTTTCGGGCTTAAGGCATGCGCCATCGCTGAATACCCAATGTACCGCGGGCTTGCCAAGCTGGTCGGAATGACTGCTCTGCCTCCGTACAAAGACTTTGACGATTCCATCTCGATCCTGAGTCGGCAGTGGAACAATTACACGTTTTTCTTCCTCCATGTAAAGAAGACCGACTCCTACGGTGAAGATGGCAACTTCGAGGCGAAGAAGCAGATCATTGAAAAAGTCGACAAAACGATTGTTCCGGGGATACAGACTATGGCTCCCGACGTTCTTATAGTTACGGGCGATCATTCGACTCCATGGATTATGAAGGCGCATAGCTGGCACCCGAGTCCGGTCTTGATGCACGGCATACTCGTGAGAAAAGACAGATCGGAGAAGTTCTCAGAGATCGAATGTCAATCGGGGGGACTTGGAAGGCTGCCGATGATCAACCTGATACCGATCGCGCTTGCCTGCGCAGGCAAGCTGGCGAAGTTCGGGGCGTAGCCGAGCGCTGCCGAGACTATACCTCACTCATGTAATCCACCAGTGTCTCGATCAGCGCTGGAATCGTGTGGGGTGTCGATTCGGCGGTTACTTCGAAGCCTCGTTGCCTGATCTTCTCTGATGTTGACGGGCCAATCGAGAATATCTTCGCAGTAGACGTCAGTCGCTTCACTTCATCATCATTCAGGTTCGCGAATAGCCCTTCAAATGTCGAGCCACTCGTGAACAGCATAACATCCGGCGGATATTCGAAGAGCTTCTCCTTGAACTCCATGGGCCACCTGTAATGCGATGTTCTGTAGACCATGAGTGGCAGGACCTCCGCGCCCTTACTCTCAGCCATCTCTTCGAACATGTTGTCAGAGAGATTCCCTCTGACTCTGACTACCGTCGCTCCCTTCGCATCCACATACTGGCTGAACTCTGCTGCAAGATCGGCGACTGTCGCCGTCGACGGCACGAAGTCGGGTTCGATACAATGCTTCCGAAGTGCTCGCGCAGTCCCTTCGCCCACTGCCGCGATGCTGAAATATGCAAGATGGCGCATATCACCAATGTGATAAGACAGCTTGCGCATGAAATACCGCACGCCGTTCTCGCTTGTGAATACGAGCCAGCGATTCTCATTGCGGATGTTCTCGAATGCAGCCCATGCCTCTTCGTCAAAATGCTCGGAGATTTCAATCGTTGGATACGGCAGCACTTCAGCCCCGAGATCGCGCAGCGTCCGGTATGTGTCGGCTGCCTGCTCTGCTGCCCTTGTCACCATTACGCGCACGCCGAAGAGCGGTTTGTCTTCGAACCATGTGAGATACGGCTGCAGGTCGACTACTTCGCCAATCACGAACAATGCCGGAGCCTTCACGCATTGGTCAGCAACGATGTTCGGCAGATCTTTGAGAACGGATTTGAACGATCTCTGTGTCGGGTATGTGGCGCGTTCGATAGTCGCTGCGGGTGTATCGGGCGGCATCCCTGAGTCGATCAGCTCGGCCACTATGTCTGCGATCTCGCTGACAGCCATGTACAGAACAAGCGTACCTCCTTTAGCCTTGGCGACCCAGTCCCACGGAATCGTCGAGAACTCCTTCTCTTTGGCCTTGTGACCGGTCAGGAACATGATGTAAGAGGCTTTGTTCCTGTCGGTACATGGAATACCTGCGTATGTCGGCCCTGCTATCCCGGATGTCACACCGGGTATGATTTCAAACCTGATCCCGTGCTCCTTGAGATACATAGCCTCTTCGCCACCGCGTCCAAAGATGATCGGGTCGCTTCCCTTCAGTCGAGCGATGTTCTTGCCGTCGAGCGCAAGTTCAACCATCATCTCGTTAATCTCATCCTGCGGTATCGACTGTCTGCCTCCACGCTTTCCGACATATATCTTCTTGATGCTCGACGGGAGTGACACGATGATCTCATCGGGTATGAGGCTGTCGTAGAGCACCACATCGCACGACTTGGCAATTCGCCACCCCTTCAATGTGATCAATTCCGGATCGCCGGGGCCGGCACCGATCAGATAGACTGTCCCTTTTTCACTGTCATCCATTATCAGATATTCCCAATCAAATCACAGAAACGACTCTCAACCAAATGGGTTCGCCACGCTGGTTCATCACTCTTCGAGCAGCTCGTTAAGTCTTTCCCTGATCTCTTCGTCATTAAGCTCCTTCATGACCTTCTTCCAATCGGTAGCGAGGAATCTGTCGAAGCAACGTGCGATTGTCTCCGGATTGCCTTTATGCCGCGTGTGCACATCTCTGCGAAACGCGTGAGCATACTTTGTGACCTTGCCGTGGTACGCGGGAAACGCATCCTCAAGCAACGAGCGGAGAAACCCAGCCAGAAACGGAGCGGTGCCATCGGTTGAGACGGCGATAGTCAGCTTGTCTCTCTTTACGGTCGCGGGAACGATGAACGTACATAGTTTGGGGCTGTCGACAACGTTCACAAGCACGCCTGAGGCGACACAGTCATCGTGAACCATCTTGTTGACAGCCTTATCATCGACCGCTGAGATGACTAACCCATACTGCGATGCTTCCGGTGTCCGATATGCGCGTTTTTCCAGCTTAAGTGAACTCTTGTCAGCGAAATAACTTATCTTATCCACCACTTCCGGTGCAATCACGGTGATATCTGAATCGTAGTCGAGTAGCATCTCGATCTTCCTCAGGGCAACATCGCCTCCCCCAACAACGAGAACTTTGCGGTTGCTGAGCGAGACAGTAATCGGCATGTACCTCGAAGCCATATTCTTACTTCTCCATTCGTTCGTTCTTCTCTTTCGAGGAATCGTCCTCGGCTCTGATTCTGATTTGCAGGAGCCTGTTCACCAGACGCCGTGAAGCTTTATCAAATGAGCTTTTGGTCTCAGGCGGCAACTGACTCAGTATCGGACCGAGTTCTTCCATACGAATTGCCTGGAATGTATCCTCCAACCCGTTATACAGCGGCTCATGGAGCAGGTGGCTGTACCAGTATGTGAATTCGCTCAGTCTCCGGTCAATTATCACTTCTGCCTGAGGTATCGCCTGAACCATCTGCTCCTGACGATGCTTGATGAATCTCTTGACGTCATCGAGATCGAATATCTCAATGTCATCCCGAGTTGCGGCGTTATACTCCACGTCTCTCGGAATCGCCATATCCATCACCGTAAGCTTGCGGCCATTTCTTGCAGACGCTGCCTTCAGAATCATCTGTTCGCTTATGATGGGCTGAGGTGAGCTTGTGCATGTCACCACTATGTCGGCCTTTTCGAGAAGGGATGGAAGCTCATCGAGCGAGTATCCGACGCCGTGGAATCTGGATGCAAACTCGACAGCCTTCTCGGGAGTCCGATTGGCGAACATGAACTCACCGCAATCGAGCTTCAGCATATTCGATGCGGCAAGGAAAATCATCTGGTTTACGCCAATAAAGAGTACCGATGGCCTCTTCAGTTCGGCGATTCTTGATTTCAGAAGACTGACCGAAGCACCGCTGACCGAACAGGCACCCTTACCCACTTCAGTGTCGGACCTGACAGCTTTGCCGACCCGAAATGCCTGATGGAACAATCTGTGAATCAGCTTGCCTGCGGATTTCACGGAGCAGGCGGATGTGTAAGCATCCCTCAACTGCCCAACGATCTGGTTCTCACCAAGAACCATCGAATCTATACTTGCAGCGATGCGGAACAGGTGGTCAGCAACATGCCGTCCCTTCTTCGTGTAGAACTTCTGACCCAGATCGGAGATATCAATGCCACTGAATCGCGTATAGAAATCCGCCACGATATCTATTGCCTCTCGCGACTTGTCAGCGACCACATAGAATTCGACTCTGTTGCAGGTGGAGACGATAGCCGATTCCCTGACCTCAGGTAGACCGCCAAGGAGCGAGTTCGCCTCCGCTATCCTGTCGGGGCCGATCTGAAGCGGCTCTCTATCGGAAAGCTCTGATGACTTATGGCTGATACCGCAGACTACAAGCTGCCACTTTGCAAATGACATTGACTCTTCTCTCCTCGATGCCGTCTCGATTCAATGCTGAGCGTCACACCAATGACGCGAGCACCCCGCCGCCAACAACATGTACGTTTTCAAAACCAGCTTGCTTGAGCATAAGAGCAACCTGGTATGATCTTGAACCTCTACCGCAGACGATGTATATCGTCTTGCTGCTATCAAGTTCACCGATTCGCTGCTTCAATTCTCCGGACGGTATGTGGAGCACTTCGCGGCCGTGATCTGTCGGCCATGGTCTCGATGACACTTCGTGCTCCTCGCGCACGTCAAGCACAAGAGCGCTGTCCGAGAAATCAACTCCGGGAGCGACAAACCGGGTGCCCATTTCCTGGGCTATCGCCATACCTGCAAGGTGGTGCAACGGATCGACCGGCTCTGAGTACGGCGGTGCATACCCGTGCTCGAAATCGAGCAGATCATCAAGCATGCCTCGTCTCTGCAAGAACGATGAAAAGACATCCACGTGACTACAGATATCACCCGCACCGGCCGCCTGAAGGCCGAGAAGCCTGCCGTCATCCGCGGCATAGACCATCTTTGCTGCAAAAAGCTTGAACTCCGGATAGAAATCAGGCTTGTCCGGGAAAGTTCCCCAGACAGCCTCGGCTCTGAAATCAAGAGCCTCCGCTGCTTTCTGCGAAAGGCCGACAGAGCCTACATTGACGTCGAATATCTTCACGAAGAACGATCCGACAACGCCTCTGAACTCCGCCTCGTTGCCAGCGAGGTTCTCGGCGATTACCCTGCCGTGTCGATTGGCGAGCGAGCCCATCGGCAAGCAGACGTTTGCGCCGGTGATACGATGATACGACTCAACACAATCGCCACCGGCGTAGATATCTGGATCGGACGTCTGCATGTGCGTATCCACATGGATACCGTCGTTGCCACCTATCCTGAGTCCACAATCCCTGGCCAGTGATACGCTAGGCCGAACTCCAAGACAGAGGAACACATAATCAGCGGCGATCTTGTCTCCGCCTCTGATGCTCACAACGGGATTCCCGCTATCGTTGAGGTCGATTCTCTCGACTTCGGCGCTGGTCATGAGTTCAATACCCTGCCGAATCATCTCGCGCTCGACAATAGCCGCCATCTCAGGATCCAGCACATTGGGCAAAACCTGGCTTTCCTTTTCGATCAGCGTCGTCTCGATGCCCCACATTCCGGCGGCAGACTCCACAAGCTCGCAACCGATGTATCCTCCGCCGATTATCACTGCTTTTCCGACTTCTCCCTGTTGAGCGGCATTCCTGAATGCAATCGCATCATCCGGTCTCGTAAACGGTCTGATCATCGGACTGTCTGCGACTGGGAATCCGGGTTTGATCGGAGCGGCTCCCGTCGCCAACACGAGCTTTCCATACTGATGCACGAAACTCTCGCCCGTGTCCAGCATCCGCACAGTAACACTCTTCTTCTCTCTGTCTATGCGCGTCACTTCCGCGCCGGTAATCACCTTGAAGCCTTTGGATGTCTCGAAGAACCGCTCATCCCGGACAACACCGTAGGGTGTCATCATCAGCTTCTGAAAGCTCTCGATGTCACCTGAGGCGAAGTACGGCATTCCACAAGGGGCGTACGACAGGAATTTCTCTTTCTGAAAGAGAGTGATCTTCGCATCCGGCATCCGCCGCGCGAGCGTCGCGGCAGTTTTCGGCCCGGCTGCAACGCCACCCACTATCACAAAATCTGATCTTGTATCGTTCATAAGCATTGAAACCGGGGTTGCCGCAGAAGCAACCCCGCCCATTCATAAATTAGTTCTGTGTCAAACAGATTTCGCTACGATCTGTTGTTTGATGGCCGGCTCCTTCTGATATTCCTGTGTCTTGATCGAAATTGCGATCTTGTATAGACCCGTTATGATCAAGGCTCCAATAGCGTAGACTCCAAGCGAGATCAGCAGCTCATTCAGCGTAGGTGAATATCCTGTCACAGTGCCGAACGGCGTCGGGCTGAAGCCTGCGACTACCATGCCGAGTCCCTTGTCAATCCAAAGCGAAGCGAATACCGCAATGCTGCCAATCGTCAATGTCTTGAAGTTGTTCCGGGTCTTCGGAACCAGAAGCAGTATCAGCGAGAAAACTGCCAGCGCCGACGATGCCCACATCCAGGGCACAAACGTCGTATTGCCGTCAAGTCCAAGATAAAGGAACTTGAAGTGGTCAGCATGTTCCGGTATCCCGCTGTAGAACGTCGTGAAAACCTCCATGAGGATCAGGAACACATTCAGAGCCATGGCGTACGTCATGATTCTTGCCAGATTCCTGATAGCCTTCTCACCCGGATCGAATCGACTGACCTTTCTGACAATGAGACAGAGAATCACGAGAAGCGCCGGGCCGGCCGCGAACGCTGAGGCAAGGAATCTCGGAGCCAGAACTGCGGTCATCCAGAAAGGCCGTGCCGCAAGACCTGAGTAGAGAAACGCCGTAACAGTATGAATGCTGACGGCCCACGGAATGGAAAGGATAATGACCGACCTGATCCATCTCGGAGGGGCAATACCCTTCTTCTCCGCATCGAGTGTGAAGCGGCTGATTATGACGTTGAGGACAAGATAGCCGCTCAATGCCACCGTATCCCAGAACATCAGCGAGTTCGGACTCGGGTATAGAAACACGTTTACGATTCGGAAAGGCTGTCCCATGTCGACAAAGATGAACGTCATGCACATAATTACCGAACCAATCGCGACGAACTCTCCGAGTATCGTAATCCTTCCGAATGCCTTATAGTT
>DAOVLC010000261.1 GCA_030631455.1 Candidatus Zixiibacteriota bacterium | reverse complement strand
TGTTGCCGCCGATTGGTTCGGATAAGCGCCCTCCTGAAATCGAGAGCATCGATCCAGCCGCCGGCTCTCGTCACATCGAGACCTCTCCCCGGTTCGAAATACGATACAACGAACCGATCAGACTTGCCAGAGACAGTGTTGGGCTAAAGCTTCTTGACTCTGATTCGATTGTGACCACCTGCGGCCAGGAACAGGTCGATCGATTCACCGTCTCATTCGCGCCTGATGACACCTTGAGGCAAGGAGTCACGTACAACGCGATACTGGGGCTCGGAGTCGTCACTGATCTTGCAGGGAATCGGCTTACCGATTCGATTATCAACTTCAAGTTTGAAACGATCAACTACGATTCGCTGGGATCTTTTTCGGGGAATGTTGTGTTACGGTACACTGGTTCCGAGCAAACAGCTGAGATATTCTTCAGTACGATACCGACCGGAAAATGGAAGAAACTGGAGTATGATCTATCCGGGCATTTTCATCATGAAGTTGTGCCGGGCAAGTATCGCTTCGTGGGATTCGTGGATCGCGACAACGACGGCTTCCTGTCGACCGGCAAGCTCTCAGCCTTCGAATATGCAGAGCCGCTGCTCTTTTTTGGCGATACAATCACAGTTAGACCCCGGTTTGAGACAGAAGATATCGAACTAAACATCAAATAGGAGGAGATATGTTTGACACATCCACTCTTCCCTACTGGGCGACGGAGCTAATCACTGTCGGAGCGATTATCGCTGGGTCGCTCGCAGCAGCGTTCGCTGCCGTGTGGGTAATCACCAGGATATTCGCCAGGCTTGCATCGAAAACTGAAACGACGCTCGATGACAACCTGCTGGCGGCTATCAAACGTCCCGGTTTCTGGCTGATCCTGACTCTCGGCCTTTACTTCCTTGTTGAGCACCTCAAAACCGCCTTCCCGGACTTCGCGGTCTGGGCTTACGAATACGTTGGAAGTGCAATCTGGGTGATCGGTGCTTTTCTGGTCACTGTAATGGTGTTGAGGCTTGTCAATGTGGTCGGCCTTTGGCTGTCAAAGGATGTTGCTTCAGCAGCCGAATCAGATATATATTCGGAGTTCATGCCACTCGTGAACAGAGTGCTCCGCGTCGTCGTGATAATAATCGCACTAGTCACCGTAATGTCACACTTCAATATCGACGTCAAAGGCTTGCTTGCAGTGTTGGGTGTTGGCTCTCTTGCTATTGCTCTCGCGGCAAAAGACACGTTAGCGAACATGATCTCAGGCTTTATCATCATGGTGGACAGGCCCTTCAGAGTTGGTGACAGAATCGTACTGGACAGCGGTGAAAAATGCGACGTCTTCCACATAGGTCTTCGGTCGACCAAGTTCAAGACGTTTGAGCACACGCTGATCATAGTGCCGAATGAGAATCTGCTTACATCCAAGATCACGAACATAACCTACCCCGACCCCCGGATCAGGGTCAAGGTCAAGATTGGTGTTGCATACGGTTCGGACATTGAACAGGTGAAGAAGATCATTGTTCAGTGCGCGAAAGATCATCCCAAGGTGCTCGACAGTCCCGCGCCCGTGGCGCACCTGATCGGTCTGGGTGACAACTCGGTAGATTTCGCGGTGGTCGGCAGGGTGAATGCAATCACGGATCAGTACACGACGCAGAACGAGATTCGTCAGGCTATCTACGACAGCCTTAACGAAGCCGGTATCGAAATACCGTTCCCGCAGATGACTGTCTGGATGAAGCAGGAAGCGGTCTGAACGCAGCTATTTTTATCGCGGGGGCTCTCCCTTGTTTATCACTCTGAGGACTGATTTTGGTCCGAAGGTGATGAAACAATTGCAGCCTGCCGGGGCCGCTGTGGAATCTGTCACAGCAGACAGATCAGCTACCTGGCCGAGTGGTATTTCTCGTATGAAATACCTGAGCAGTGTTCTGTAGTAGTACCCGGCTTTCGCATACAATTCCGGTTTTGCGCGCCTGTGGTAATCGAAGCTGGTATATATGATGTAGGAAATGTCTGATATGCTCAGGCTGTCATTGAGATAAACCGGTACGATCCGACACGAGTCATCAGGGGCGCCCGGCCTGTCACATGACTTCATGAGTACGGCACAAGTATCGTATCCTTCTCTGACCCGGATAACTTCAGTTGAGTCGAGCGGAAACCAGTTATTCAGATCGCCAGCAAAGAATCTCTTCTTCTCGAGATCGATTATGTTGACCCATGCTTTCACGACCTCTGCCCTGCGCCAGCCTTCACCCATACTCTTTGTCTTTGAGGGATTGACCGGCACTTTGTTGACACCGTTGTCAATCATGAATTTCTGAGGCATAACAAACATCGCGAAGTTGGCATCGAAATACTCGCGGGGCCACTGAAACCCGCTACTGTCCGGTAGCGCCTTGGTTATTACGACCATCTCAGCATGGACTGGCTGCGCCAGGAGAACCAGCGCTATAATCAGTACCACAGGCTGTCTAAACATATCAGTCCGTTTCCTCATCTAAGCGAGTATACACGGTCTCAGTTCGATACAAAGCAAAAAAATTTGACAACCGCCAACAATTTGCTGTTTATGTAGCCTGTTACGGGTGACGCCTGTATAACAGGTGGCAGGATATATGCGCAAACGACGCCGACAGAACGAAGAACCGGTCGAGAAACGAGCGAAGACCCGTCTGATCATAACGGTCTCCGCCGCCGTGCTCATAGTGTGCGTATTTGCAGTTGCCACCGCGAAAATCGTCCACATCTACAGCGAAGAGCTTCCGTCAATCGACCAATTGTACGATATCGAGCCTTCACTGATAACGTATATCTATGCCAAAGATGGATCGGTGATACAGACCTACTTCAATGAAAGGCGGGTGCTCATCCCCTTCAAGGATATTCCGGAACATGTTATCAACGCGCTCCTTGCTGCTGAGGATGCCAAATTCTACAACCACTGGGGAATATCCAGCTATGATGTGATGCGCGCCATCTACAAGAATGTCACGGAAGGATTTGGCTCACAGGGTGCGTCGACGATCTCGCAGCAGCTTGCGCGCATGCTCTTCCTGAATCGCAAGGTATCATTGATGCGGAAATTCAAGGAAGCGCTGACTGCGATCAAGATCGAGCGGACTTACTCGAAGAACGAAATCATCGAGATGTACCTCAACCAGTACTGGTTCGGCCAGCGATCCTATGGGATTCAGGCGGCGTCGCGCGCCTATTTCAGCAAGCGAACGGAAGAGCTTACCATCGAGGAAGCAGCACTGATAGCCGCTATTCTGAACTCCCCCGGCAGATACTCGCCTGTCACTCAGCCCGAACGCGCGCTCCAGAGAAGAAACTACGTTCTCAGGAGGATGACTCTGGAAGGAATGCTGGAAGAGGCAGAATACGATAGTCTGAAGCAACTGCCGCCTGTGATTAATCTGGCGAAGCGACCGGTCGGTGAGGCTCCCTATTTCACTGAGATGGTACGTCAGTATCTTATCCAGCAGTACGGCGAGGACGCAGTCTACTCCGGCGGCCTCAAGGTCTACACGACTGTCGACCCGAGGCTGCAACGCGTGGCCGATCAGGCGCTGGTCGAACATACCGATTCGCTTCAGCGAATGACTGCAGCAATCTTTCCGTGGGATGACGCGAGCCACACGACCACTTACTACGACTCGCTCGGCGATTCAATCGCGTACAGGTATAAAGAGATTCAGGCTGCGTTGGTCGCATTCGACAACGCGACCGGCAATATCATCTCTCTCGTGGGCGGTAAGGATTTCAGCAAGTTCAAATTCAACAATGCCATCCAGGCGCTTCGGTCGCCCGGTTCGGCCTTCAAGCCATTCGTGTATACTGCTGCAATCGACAAAGGCATGCGTCCGTGCGATCCGGTTTACGACAACGCCGTCACTATCGATATCCCGAATCAGGATGATTACCGACCGCACAATTTCGACTACAAGTTTCTCGG
>DAOVLC010000012.1 GCA_030631455.1 Candidatus Zixiibacteriota bacterium | reverse complement strand
GCACTGGGTAGATATCGTCTACATAAAAGCCCTCTTCGAGTACGGCACCATCCGTTGTGTATCTGAAGCGGAAGAATACCGACTCGCCGACGTAATCTTCGAGTGAAAACGCCTCTCGTACCCAGCTGCCGGATTGGCCGGTATACATAGCCAGGATATCGAACTTGCGACCATCGAGCGAGACCTCTGCGTAACCGTAGTCCCACCCGAAACCGTCGCCATCAATTTCGATATCATACCATGTCCAGAAGATGAGAGAATCGTTCTCCTGCACATAGTAAGGGTGTACGCTGGTCAGGCCGTCGGCGATCTCATTCTGTTGTCTCGACCTGAACGAATTGCTGCCCGAATGCGCTCGATTGGTCGAGACTGAGAAGCCGTAGGCATCCCAGCGGCTCGTTGATCCTTCGACATCTTCCGTGACGATGCTGAGGTCGGTGAGTTCGTCCACCTGCCAGTATTCAGGATTCGCCGCAGGATTCACCTCGGACCATTCAATAGTGTAATTGCCGGTTGAGCTTGTGCCGAGTGGTTCGAGCAATGGCGCCACGACTCGCGGCGTCAGATCACTTCGAATAGTTCCCGCCTGCTCCAGCAGGTAGAACGCGCCGTCGAAGTTCTCCCTCACGATCTGGGGCAGATGACTCGTGGGCGGCTGGTAATCCTGACCGATCTCGACCGTGAAGAAGAGAAGGTCGGCTCCCTTGACGTAGTGGCAGTGGCCATAGACCCAGTCGGTGGCGTCTCCGGTAGTCGGATAGAGGCTGGATGAACTTTGTGGAGTGTAGGTGCCGGTTCCATCCTCCTGAGTGATCAGATTCGCAATACCAGTTCCGAGCGCGGCAACGTATGCTTCATTGGGAGGGGAGTATGTCCCGTATGCCCACGACCAGAGGACCAGTTCCGAGTATGTGTGGAACGTCAAACCCGCGCAAAAATCTCGCGATAGAATAAAATCTCGTTCCAGTGAAATCTCCACTTCCGAGAATGGTGCAGGGCCGCAGTATAGGGAAGAGCCAGGATCGTGTGTGAGGTTCCCGATAGTGGTGCCCCACTCGCCTTCGGGGTGACCATCGGTTGAGCCGGCGTAATTGCGGTTGAGGTCCACACCTACCGTCCCCCACTCCAGGAATGGTCTGCGGTTCTTGCGCCAGTCATGCCCGTCGTCGTGGCTGTAGATGTAACCATCCGGATTTATACATGGTATGAAATAAATCTCCCTGTCGTCAACCAGAGCAGTGACCAGCAGATCAGTCCCGTACGCGCTTGTCAGACTATCGAGAATAAACATCGTGACCACAAGGCTCGGCCACTCGCGGGCATGTGTCAGACCGGTGTAAAGTACTTCCGGTTCGTCCTCGTCTATCCCGACATTGTCTGACAGCTTCACAACCTGGATGGGATAGAGTTCATAGCTGTAACCTATTGTATCCATCGTGCAGATTGTCGGATTGCCGTTTACGATGGCGTGCAGATCAGTCTGAAACTCACTCCATGTTGGATAATACTCCTGCGCTTCCCTCAGCAACTGCTCGACATCTTTGTGCAGTAGCTGGACAAACAGGCCGCGGCTGTTCAGATCGGCGATCTGCTCATCGGTCACGACCGCGTCGACCCACTCTCCCGGCTTCGAGCCGGTAATATCAAGCCCTCTTGGTAACAGCTCTGCTTCTGTCTTCGTGGTAACGGTTATTCTGACCAGGTTGCTGGCATCTCCCGCTGCAAACAGATTCGATGACATCAGTGCGAGTACTAAAAAGAAAACGGACAGCCCTGATGACAGGCAACCGGACTTAGGACGGGCTATCATCTTCACTTTTCCTCCGATGCTACACTTCTCCGCAATGGCAATGCGCAGATTCCGATGTGAGTACAGTCCTACATTCAAGGAAAGACGAAACACATAGCAATACACTACCTCAATCTGAGTATAACATATTCCTGTCTTTTGTCAAGAACTGATTGTACTGCAATAGGTAACCACGATAATATGAGTCCTTCTTTTTCGACTTGACATTTTGAGCAAATATGCACATATTATGAGGAATCCAATATGGGAGGTATATGATGAGACTGAAGTTCTTGCCATTGGGCGCGGTGATGCTTCTCGCGCTTGCACTTATCATTTTCACCGGGAATCTTATTGCAGATGGGTACTCACCGGGCGATGCCGACGGCAGCGATGCGGTTGACATTGACGACGTGGTGTATCTCATCGACTACATATTCACAGGCGGTCCGGCTCCAATAACTGAGGAGGCGGGCGATGCCAACTGCTCCGGAGATGTCGATATCGATGACGCAGTTTATCTGATTGCGTTCATTTTCTCAGACGGTACGGAACCGTGCGCATACGCAGATCCCTCGGGAAGCGTGGTCGGACATACCGGCTGTAAGGACTTCGATGGGAGGTCTGCACCGCCGGATCAGGATTGTATGGAGTGGATTTACGACGGCGTCAGCGTTCTTCAGATTATACACGTAAACGAAGGACTCAATTGCTGTCCGGTCATTGTGGCTGACATCTGGGTGGATGGTGACACGATCACTATTGAAGAGATCGACTCGCTGTACCTCGGGGGTTGCTATTGCCTCTGTCTGTTTGATGTTGACTATGAGATCGTAAATCTGGAACCAGGCGAGTACAGGGTCAAGGTTATCGAACCGTATGTGCCCCTCGATCAGGAACCACTCGAGTTCACGGTTGATCTGAGAGAAGTGCCGGTCGGCAGTTACTGCGTCTACCGCGATTTCTACCCCTGGGGGTACTGGTAGCAGGCGCTGAAACGGCGCCGGAAGATATATCACTGTGTTGCCGGGTCGTCGCACCCGGCAACCTGTCAGCCCAGTGAGGGGACTTGTTAATAACCCTCGTACTTGGCAGATTCTTCGAGGCTCAGGACATGTGTGGGCATGTGCCGCCCACAACGTCCTTTCCTGACGGTACGGAAAACTGGATTCCCGATTTCTCGGGAATGACACTAAGAAAAACCCACCTGTCGGATTCCGGCCATGCCGGTCTCCTGTAGGTGGGGTACAAAGTCTCCGCACTCGGAAACATGTCACTCTCACTGAGAACATTGTCATCCCCGTGGAAACGGGGATCCAGTACGTAGGTCGGTGTTCCGACTCTCGTGAAACAAGCGGAGAAACCCGACATTCGATTTCGTCGTTGTGCCAGGTCTTGATCCCGTGCGAATGGGATTGTGATCTGGAATGTAAGTGCATGCTAGGCAATAGCGACAGGTCACACGAATCCGCTGGCGCGGATTCGCAAGACCTACCGCAACCATGTGCTTGAACTTTTTCAACATGCCCCGAGCTGTGAGACACCCGAGTCAAGGTGTGTCGTTTAAGAACAGTGACCACCCTGTCATCAACTTGCTGCGCCACATAATGTAATCTGGAATTTCGCCGATAACTTGAGATAGGTATAAAACGGGTTCGATGCCCAGGGTCGATCCATTCTTTTGCACATTCCTGACATTCGTGTCCGGGGAGATAGATGAACAAGCGCATTGGCGACATACTGATTGAAAAGGAGCTGATAACTAAGGAGACCCTCAAACAGGCTCTCGCGATACAGAAACAGACCGGTAAAAGGCTTGGTCAGGTGCTTGTCGATGAGCATTTCATCACCGATGATGACCTCACCGATGCGATTTCGGAACGCCTCGATATTGCCAAGCTCTCTTTGGAGAGTATAGTTATCGCTCCGGAACTCTTGGAGTTGTTCAGCGCCGATATGGCACGGCGGCATCTGCTTGTGCCGGTGTTCAAGCTCGGTAACTCGCTGACAGTGGCCATGGTTGATCCTCTGGATGTCGTCGCAGTCGATGAGATCAAATACCGTACCAAACTCAAGATAAACCGCGTAGTCGCAACACGATCGAGCGTGATGTCCGCCATTGAAGAGAACTACCTCGCCAAGGACTCACTCGATCAGGCCCTGGAGGATGCGACTCGCGAGAAAGAAGCGGATCTTGCCGATATTACGATTGGTGAACAACGCGACGAGGGGTTGGCCGGTGATGCACCGGTGATTAAGTATGTCAATCTTCTGATAGCTCAGGCGATCAAGAACCGGGCATCGGATATTCATGTCGAGCCGGACGATGTTAATGTGAGAATTCGATATCGTGTGAACGGTCTTCTCCGCAAGGAGGGAGTGTCTCCCAAGTCTATCCAGCCCGCACTGATTTCGCGGCTCAAGATCATGGCTGATATCGACGTGTCGGAGAAGCGTATCCCGCAGGACGGGAGGTTTACGTTTGCGTGGGGGAATAGCGCCGTCGATGTACGTGTATCGACCCTGCCTACAATTCATGGCGAGAAGGTCGTAATGCGCCTGCTTGATCGGCGGAATCTGTTGCTCGGTCTGGATCATCTCGGCTTCGAAGATCAAGTACTGGCGGAATTCCATAAGATTATTCATAAACCCGAAGGACTGGTCCTGATATCGGGACCGACAGGCTCCGGAAAGACATCGACACTCTATGCTCTGCTCGATGAGATCAATTCAGTCGAAAAAAACATCATAACCATCGAGGACCCGGTCGAATACAATCTTCCGGGCATCAATCAGGTGCAGACAAATGACAAAGCGGGACTGACTTTTGCGAGTTGCCTGAGATCGATCCTGAGACAGAATCCTGACATTATCATGGTTGGCGAAATCCGTGACGCCGAGACGGCCACGATGGCTGTTCGTTCCGCCATGACTGGGCATCTTGTTCTATCGACAATTCACACAAACGACGCGGCCGGTGCTGTTACCCGTTTACTGGACATGGGCATCGAGAGCTACCTTCTGGCATCGTCATTACTCGGGGTGCTCGCCCAGAGGCTGATCAGGGTTGTGTGTGATGCATGCGTTGTAGATGACCCGGCACCGGAATCGATTCTCAGGGAGATGGAAATCGAGCCTGGCACCGAGCCACGTTTCGTCCAGGGATCCGGCTGCGATGAGTGTCATCAGTCAGGCTATCGTGGAAGAACAGGTGCGTATGAGTTGCTCGTTGTGACGGACAGAATAAAAGACCTGATAATCGGTGAAAGGTCCTCAGGAGAGATCAAAGCCGAGGCGGTGGCAAGAGGCATGGTGACACTTCATAAAGCAACCCTGTCGAAGGCTCTCGGAGGGATTACCACATACCGGGAAGTCCTGAGGGTCAGTCAGCGTAGCGAAGATATGGCGCGGAGTGCTGTAAGTGCCGAACCTGTACAGGTATAAAGTCAGAGACAAGTCCGGTGACCTGATCTCGGGGGTGGTTCGTGGCGAGAGCGAAGCTTCGGTCGAAATCTACCTCGAATCACTCGAGTTCATGCCCATAAAGATCTCTGTCGAACGAAAATCCTCGTTCTCGCAGCTATTCAAGCTCGGGAGAGGCAAGCCGCGGCTCGAAGACCTGATACTGGTCAACCGCAAGCTCTCGACGCTTTATCGTGCCGGCATACCGATTGTGAAGTCGCTGGAGATCGTATCTGAGCAATATGAGGACAGCCCGTTTGGCGATGTCCTGCTGGCTGTTCGAGACGATATCGAGCGAGGGGAACTACTATCGGCCAGTATCGCAAAGCATCCGAGGTTTTTCTCGACGATCTATGTCTCAAGCGTGAGGGCTGCGGAAGCATCCGGCAAACTCGACGTGGTGCTCGAAAGTCTTGCCGATGCAATGGAGCAGGAGGCGATTACACGCGAGGAGATCGGAAAGGCACTTCGGTATCCTGTAATGGTAGTCGTGGCAATTGCAATCGCTGTTGCTATCCTGATGACTTTCGTGGTTCCGAAATTCATGGAGTTCTACAGTTCGTATGATGCTGAATTGCCGATGCCGACGCAGATTATTATAGCGATCAGCTCACTCTTTTCAAGCATGTGGTACATCATTTTCCCGGCGATGATCGGTGCCGGCTATGCGCTGACACGGCTGATCAAAAGACCGGAGATGAGGCGCATTGTCGATTCCTTCCTGCTGAAGGTGCCGATTCTCAGCAGTTTGTTGGTGAAAACCTCTCTTTCTCGTTTCTCACATATTCTATCTGTGTTGATTGCATCGGGGACTCCTCTGATACAGAGTCTCGACATCGTCAAAGATGCCGTTGGCAATGTTATCATTGGATCAGAGGTCGGAAAACTTGGCAGCGGATTGCGCGAAGGTAAGACCCTTGACGAGTGCAGGCACCATATGCAGCATTTTCCGAAGATAGCAATATCACTTATTCATGTCGGTCTTGAATCAGGTACCCTCGAATTGACACTCAGCGAGATTTCGAGGTATTTCGACAGAGAAGTCCGATATATGTCGAGTCGGCTGACGAGTCTACTCGAACCATTCCTGATAGCGATCATGGGTGGAATGGTGCTCGTTCTCGCGCTCGCGATATTCCTGCCAATGTGGAATCTCATCTCCATTTTCAAGGGATGACGCTAAGGAGCTCAGCAGTTATGTCGATAACGCATTGAGGGCTAGATATAACAATAGCAGGAGGTAACATGTGGCTCATTAGAACCATCACGGACAAAAGGGGCTTTACACTCGTTGAGCTGGTAATAATAATCGTAGTGCTCGGAATAATCGCGGCTGTCGCCGTTCCGAAGTACCTTGATATTACATCTGAAGCAAAAGAATCCTCATGCAAGGCATCGCTCGGTGCACTCAGAAGTGGTGTTTCAATCTGGTATGCGAGAGAGGCAGCTCGTGGCAACACTCCGACCTATCCGCCGATTGACTCTCTCAGAACGGTTAACGTGGTAATGGATAGGACAATTCCAGGCAACCCGTTCCAGACAAACGCTCCTGACAGCATAGTCACTGGCGTGACGAAAGGCACCATAGTCGGCACCAGAGGTGGCTGGGCTTACAAGGTGTCAACGGGGGAGATCTGGGCAAACTCGAGCGGGTCGAGCGAAAATAGCTGGTAGTCTGTGCCCGCGCTGGATTATGAAGAGTTTATCTGCACAGTACGCTGGCTTTACGCTGGTCGAGTTAGTAATCGTAATCGTGGTGCTTGCGATAATAGCCGCTGTCGGGATTCCACAGATCGGCGGAATGATTCAGATCTCGAAGACGAATGCGACTAAAACGGAGATGGTCGAGCTGAAGAAGGCCATCATCGGTAACCCTCAGACAGTAGCAGGTGGAGTGTATGTCAGTTGTGGATTCGAGGGTGACGTTGGCTTTGCGCCGTCACGTCTCGAAGATCTGGTCACAAAGCCTGATTCGATATCATTGTGGGATCGGCTGACCCGCAGAGGCTGGAACGGCCCATATATCGATAGTATTGATGGCGGATACCTTGCCGATGAATGGGAATCCGCATACGTGTATAACGGCTCTGCCCGGACGCTAACGAGTAATGGTTCGGGAACGGGCATAGTGGTCGGTTTCTAGATACATGAATATCCTGCACGGTGCAGGTAGTCTCCATCGGAATGGAGCACAAACTAAGTTCAATGTCGGTCCTATGATCGCACTAGACTTTGGATTCTAAGATGTCCCAACCCACGGCAAATATCATTTCAATCGATTCGGATACGAAAGAGCGCCGGGCACGGAGGCTCGGTACTGGTCTTCCAGACAAGTTCGAACCGTTTCTTCTGACATTTGAACTGGGTGAGAACCTGGTCTTGTGGACTGCTATTCCCCGGAATGGGAAAGGCAGCAAACCGATGTTCAGAGGGGCTGTTGATCTCGGTTACGGCGATGTAGACGGACTTGTGGAATGGTTCGAGCATTTCTGGAAAAGGGCAGGAGAATTCGAGCATGAAGTCCGCCTGATGATTTCAGGGCCGGAAATAGTCCAGAGATGTCTCATGGTGCCCGTTGTGCCGAAATCGGAGTTGCCAGCGGTCGTGAAGAGCCTGGCAAAAAAAGTCTATCCGTTTGAAGTGGGCAAGAAGCTGTATGGCTGGAAAGTCATCGACAAGGTTGAGTGGGCAGGAGGTCTCAAATACGAGATCTTCGTTCAGGCCCTTGACGAGCACTGGTGCGAATGGTTGCCGAGGTTATTCGGTGATCTGTCTTCCAATATGGTTCTTATCACGTCGAGCGGCCAGGTGCTGGAAAACCTGCTGGGAGCTACCGCGGAAGACTTCGAAGGTGAAGATTCTTATCTTATCCGATTGAAGGCAAACGTCCTTGAGACGGCCCTGTTCCACAAGGGTCATCTTGAGTTCTTCCGCGAAGTTCCTGTGGATAGTCTGGCCGATGCAGGGGATTTCACAGACCTGAAAGAACTGGTCGGAGCCGAGGAGAGGTTCGACAGGAGCGGAGTGTCGGAGCAACTCGTTTTCGATGATGTGACGTCGATAATCAGAGATGCACTCGAGTATTATCACGGCCAGTTCGGGCTACGCACGGTGAAGACGGTTTATACCTGCATGCCACCCGGGCTTTCAGAGAAGATCGGCGAATACGTAGCGGGGGCAATTTCCGATCGCGTAGTTGATCTGAATGAGAAAGGCCGTATCACCGAGCACAGCAAGCTCTCTGGTGTAACGACTGAATTCCAAGATTACCCTCGATGGATGTCGGTTTACCCGATCCAAAAAATCCCATCATCAATTGTCAATCTTCTGCCGGTTCGAATCAAAAGGAGAAAGAAACAGAAGCAGCAATTTCGATACAGCCTTATCGCATTTTTCCTCGTGACAGTTAGCTTGATATCGATTTCGGCCTTCAAATCACTTAGTATTCGAGCTCTGCAGGCTACAGTTGATGAGAACAGGGCGATCGCAGGGGATGCCGTGTCTGATTCATTACTCACTATTCTCAGTGGATTTGAAGAAAGGGCCTCGACCCTGCAGAAGAACGTGTCACTGGCAAACGAGCGGATGGACTTGTCTTTCTTAATACCTCTGAGGATACTCTCAAACCTGTCACGCGATAATGTCAGGCTGAATTCAGTTGATATTTCGCCTATCGCGCCAGGTGAGATTGAGTTAAAGATAGAAGGTGAAGTGATTGGACCTAGGGAACGTCAGGAGGCGGAGTTCTACACTTACCTGACCGATATCGAGAAGCATCCGGCGGTGAAGGAAATCAACTTGAAGGGCAAGAATATAGTAAATCAACAAGGAAGCAGCAAGCTACGGTTCTTGTTACAGATTGTTGTGAATTAATGCTGAGTAAGATCATCAAATACAGGGTCTGGTTCGCCATTGTCGCACTGGCCGTAATCACGGCAGCATGGTATCTACTGGTGTTTGACTCCCAGTTGAAGACAGAGGCTGCGCTGGAGGTTGAGCAACAATCGTTATACGAGACAATTGCTGCAATTGAACGGCATCTAAGTCAGGCTGGGAACGTAACTGGAAATCTCCACACCGCGGAGACCAGGTGGAATGTTCTTATGGAGAATCTTGTCTCTGTCGATCACGCTGAATTGATCCTTGAGCGCATAAGAAGAGTTGCCGAAACCAACAACCTGAACTCCGTGAATATGAACCTCAATTTCGATCCGATGCTCAAGAAAGTCGGCACAGAAGGCAGAAAACCATATACGGACAGGATCAAAATCGACATTAACGGGCAAGGTCGTTTCTTCGGCATCGGTGACTTCATCGATTCGCTCGAGAGTGACGTGATCATCGCCGGCATCGACAATATCAAACTGATATATCAATCCTCGACCGACCCTGATGTGTATTTTGCGGTTGTCGCAGAAGTTTTCATACTCTCCGGCGAGGGTGAACTCCTATGACAGAGGGAAGAAGAAAAGCAATTGTTTTCGCCGTATTCGTTGTTGCGGTGGTTTGGGGAATATATAGTAACCCATTCTCCTCCGGCAAGAAACCGGACGCCGGTTCAACCGTCGATCAACCATCAGTCAACGCGACTGAAATGCCAGTGCAAAGCGAACAGGTTGATCGGATGGACAAATATGCCGATCTGATACAGTGGAAGGATGATCCTTTCCACAGAGATGCCGCTCCAAGAAGTATGCCCAAAGTCCAGGTCGAGACAGTACCGTATTTCCACCTTTCGGCCATATCGAGAAGCGATCGGCAATCAATGGCGATCATCAACGGTCGGGTCATGGGAGAAGACGGTGAGATCGACGGGTGGGTAGTTGCGGAGATCGGTGACAAATCCGTTGTATTGAATAAGGGATCCGATGAGATCGAATTGAAGCTAAGGCGGAGATAGAAATGCTTGTTATTACAGGAATCAACAGAATCAGGATATTGGCGATGTCGATTTGTTTGCTTGTGTTATCGCCCGGATTGATGCTTGCGGATATAGACCGAGCGGACATGGAAAAAGAGCTTGTTAGCATTGCCATCGACGAAGGTCGTGTAATCGATGTACTCAAGCTACTGGCTGCGCAGCACGGTCTGAATCTGTCCGTGTCGAGCGAAATCGAAGGAGACATCACAATCACGCTGGTAGATGTTGCGCTCACCGATGCGCTCGATGTAATAACCTCCGCTGCTTCGGCAAACTGGTACATAGCAGGGAACATAGTTGTCGTCAAACCGATTGACAGACTCGACCTGCGCGAACTCGAAACGAAGCTGTTTCGGCTCCAGTATCTTTCTGCCCTCGAGGCAAAGAAGATCGTTCTGCCTCTTCTCCCCGATGGCTGTGAGGCCGAGATTCTGTCTCGCAAAGTGGGCAATGAGGTTGGTGGATGGGACGAGATACTCGAGGTCAGGGCTTATCCATCCGTGATACATCAGGTGAGTGACCTGATCAACCAGATAGACATCCAGCGTATCCTTGTGGAGATCGAGGTGAAAATCATCGAGACTGTAGTGACAGACGACTCAGATCTCGGAATCGACTGGCCTGACAAGTTGTCGCTCAGTGTAGGCGATCTGGATGATGATGAGACGGGTGTTATCGGACTCGGTACCCGTCCTATCGACGGAGGGGATTGGATGTGGGGTAGAATGACTATCGGAGAGGTCTCGCTATTGCTCAATCTTCTCGAGACGAATGGTCGGTCGAAGCTGATCTCGAATCCCCGCGTTACTACTCTTTCGAATGAGCAGGCTAAGATCGAAGTCTCGACGACAATTCCGGTGGAGACGCTGAACCGCTTTTCGGAAGGCGGCATTATTCAGGATATAGTGAGTTTCCAGGATCTGGAT
>DAOVLC010000350.1 GCA_030631455.1 Candidatus Zixiibacteriota bacterium | reverse complement strand
GTCCGAACTTTCATTAGGCACTTTCGCGTTGTCGATTGTATAACGAATTGGAGCACCACAACCCGGGCGACTATTTTGGTTGCCACGACCCGGCCTTTCTGTTAAACTCAGCGATATGAGATACGGCCTGCTAATCCTGTTCATAGTGCTTCTATACGGTGCGCTTACTGCCGTTTCTGCCCAGGATGCTGAGCAGAAGGCACGTGTATTTCTCGATGCAGATCAGTCTGAGATCAAGATCGTCGAGGATGATCGGCTCGAACTGCATTACTATGACAATGTCAAGTTTGTATACAAAGGCGCAGAGCTGTATTGCGACACGGCGGTATGGTACGAAGATCGTGAGCTTCTCGAATTCTGGGGCAATGTTCGATATGCCGACTCGCTGCACGATCTGAAATCACAGTACCTGCAATACCTGCAAGCCGAGAACAGATTCATCTCGACCGGCGCATGCGAGTTGATCGATCAGAACGAGCGGGTGAAAATTCGCGGTGAGACGATCGATTTCAATCGCGAGACCGAAGAGCTTGTCGTCTCCGATTTCCCCTATCTTGCGGTCGATTACGACGATCCGGCGGCAATCATCGAAATAACAAGCGACACCCTGCACTATTTTTCTCAGGAGAGGCACGGCAAAGCGATAGGCAATGTCAAGATCATCAAGGGAACGATGGAAGCGACGTGCGATATGTCGGAGTTCTTTCCCGACTCGAACCTGATAATCCTCGAGGGCAATCCGTTCGCCCTTCAACGGCTGAACGAACTCCAGGGCGACACGATGTATATCACCCTCAAGAACAAACAGATCGATCAGATTCGTGTAGCCGGCAACGGGCGGGCGCTCTATCGCAAAGAAATTGCACAGGATGATACCCAATATGTCACAGAGGACACCACAGCCACCGCAATTGATACAGCGGCAATCACCGCTGATTCTACTGAGATTGACACAGTTGTAGCACCAAGACGACCCGCTTTCACCGAGAGCAGAATCGAATCTAAGACCATAACGTTTTTCCTCGAAGATGAGCTTCTTTCGGAGATTGTATCCGCAGGCAACAGCTATTCATGGTACACTCCTGCACCTGAGGATACAATCGCCGAGGGCAAGAACGAGGCGTCGGGAGACTCGATCCTTCTCTTTTTCTCTGACGGCGACCTGGATCGAGTAGAGATAGACAACTCGTGTGTCGGTAAGTTCTTCTCCCAGATGACGATCGATTCGCTGGGTCAGACACAATATCTCGATACCGTGTCGTATGAGTCATCGCGCTTATACTACAACATCTCCGAGCGGATCATCTATCTGATCGGCAGAGCACAGGTCAATCATACGACTGTGACGCTCAAAGCGGACACGATTACATTCAACACGACCACTAAGAATATGCGAGCTTCCTCGACGCTGACAGTCGCAGATGATGACAGCATTTATGTCCCTGTAGTGCTCAAGGATGGCGCCGAGGAAATGACGGGAGAGCGTTTGGTCTATAACCTCGATGCGAAAAAGGGGAAGATAAAAGAGAGCAACACCATGCTTGACAAGGCTTTCTATCACGGTGAGGTCGTCAGGAAGGTAGACGAGGACGTTCTGCTGGTCGATTGCGGGAGATATATCCCATGCGAGTATGAGGACGCCAATTTCCATTTCTGGTCGAGCAAGATGAAGATCATCAGCGGCGACAAGGTCATAGCGAAGCCGATAGTGCTCTATATCGAGGGCCTGCCTGTCTTCTACGCTCCGTTTTTTGTCTTCTCGATCAAGAAAGGACGACACTCTGGCTTCCTTCCATTCAGAATCGGAAGCTGGGCGAAAGGTGGGCGCTACGTCGACAATCTTGGATATTACTGGGCGATTTCAGAGTACTGGGATCTCGAAACATCGATGTACATTCGCGAGAATATCGGAGTTGCCTTCAATGGCAAGGCCAACTACAAGAAGCGATATATTATGAGCGGGACGATCAAGGGCTCGTATGCCCGCGATGCGAGAACAACGTTCTCCGGACGGAGCTTATCGAACAGGTGGTCGCTTTCCCTCAACCATTCGCACACTCTGACTCCAACCGCCTCCATTTCCGGGAACGGGAGCTTTGTATCGGACAAGAGCTACACGAGAGACGTATCAAATGATCTGAATGAGCGACTCAACAGGAACCTCCGTAGCCAGCTGAACTTCTCTAAGAGATGGGAAAACAGCTCTCTGACTGCAGTGATACAGAGCACGAAAGACCTCGACCGCGAATCGAGCAGTTCGACTTTACCGAAATTGACATACAGGCTGAATTCACGTAACATCTTCAGTCCTCCTGAGAACGCCGATAAATCCGAGACACGCTGGTACCATAATATCCGTGTCTCATATAACTCGAACTTCCAGAACTTCAGGTCGAAGACCAAGGTCGATAGTGCCTTTTCTCGCAAGGAGTATGCAAAGGCTGTCCATAACGCAACCCTTAGTTCCCCTCAATCCATACTCAAGCATCTCACGGTTTCCCCTTCGCTCAACTACACCGAGAATTGGTTTCATATTCGACCGACAGATCAAACGGATGGCCAGGATCTGACAACCGACAAATTCCTGCGCAGCCGGACCTCAAGTATGTCTGTTTCTGCAAACACCAAGCTCTACGGTCATTTCTTCCCTCCGATACCGGGGCTTGTCGGAATCAGGCATTCGATGACACCGAGCATGAGCTTCTCGTATAGCCCGAAGTCCGACATGAATGCGCCGGAAGCGAGATACGCCGGTGCGAGTTTCTCTTCCTCTGAGAGCAAGTCGATGAGAGTCTCTCTCTCCAATCTGTTTCAGATGAAATACCGATCAGGTGATGATGAGAGAAAGCTCGATCTCTTTACCCTGACGACGGGCGCCAGTTACAACTTCAAAGCAGAACAGCGTAAATGGAGCACTGTCTCGACTTCATTGAGAAGCTCAACAATTCCGGTCGTGAACGATGTGACCGTTCAGGCCACGCACGATCTGTACAATCCGGTAACAGGAGAGCTTGATTTGCTGAAGGCAAGATTGACGAGTCTCAGTATAAGCACTGGCTTTTCGATGTCCGGCAACGCGGGC
>DAOVLC010000040.1 GCA_030631455.1 Candidatus Zixiibacteriota bacterium | reverse complement strand
GTATACGACCCTCAACGAATAAGCGGTATGATGCAATGACTGTGAAACCCAAGACCTCAATTCCCAAGCTTTTCGGAGCCTCGTTATCCCAATCCATAGCCAGGCTTCTGCTGATGATCCTGATCGGTCTGACACCGGCCGCCGGCGAATCTTCAACCGGATTCATCCCGTATGACTACATCAGATTGTCCGTAGGCACGACTACACATAATGATTACGGCCTCGCGTACCCGGTAACGTATGCTTTTCATATACTGCCAGCTTCACCCGATTTGAAGGTATACCGGCGTTACTCAGCAACCGAGGACTGGCTACGGATAACGGAAAAAACTGCCGGGGATTCCTTCAACGGGATCGAAGCGGTCAGGTTCAGTGCGGGCAACGACACGGCCTTTGTGACAGTCGCATTCGGCGATACAAGCGACGAGATCCACCTTAGAATCACGGACTTATCGGATGAGATTATCGATGTCGATTATCTGGGCATCACCGACTACTATGACAACCGGGATGCGGTCGTAGTTGTCACGGGAGACGACTGGGGATGCGGAGAAGAGCACGAGATAGGATTTCAGGCGGCCTGCGATCTGTTTGCGGAGGCGAGGATATGGTTCACGGCGGGGATTGTCACTCAGGGATTCGATGGCGACAGCACTCTTGCGCCGGACTGGGACGCCGTGCAGGCCAAGATCGAGCAGGGGTATGTCGAGCCGGCTTCACACTCAAGAACTCATCCATTTCCACCGTATTTTGACTATGATTCAGAAACCGAAGGAAGCAGGGATGATATTATCAACAACGTCGATGTGCCTTATGCCAAGGGGGATCAGGAGTACATATACGCCTGGCTCGAACCGTACGGTTTGAGTGACTACAATGTTCTTTCGGCGCTGGGAGATCATGGATATCTGGTGAGCCGAATGTATGGTGAAGAAGATTACACATTTGCGGATTGGGATAATATCTGGGGACTATTCGATAGAGTAGGGTATTCAATAGAAATGGGTGATAACAACTCTGGCATTTGTGACTGGTGCGGTTTGTGTGTCCCAACCGTGTGGACTCTCAACAACAAGTTCGACGGTGTCATCGCAGTCGGCGGCATTTACCACCTCATGGTGCACCCGCAGTGTGTGGACTGGTCCGAAAACGGCTACGCGCGACCACACATAAACTATATCAAGAACAGACCTAATCTCTGGTATGTGGGGTTTGGTCATCTATACCTTTACCGTTTCATGCAGGAACGGCACATAGTGAGTTTCGAGAAGGTGCCCCACATTTACGCTTGCGGCGATGTGAACGGCAGCGATGAGATCGATATCGATGACGTTGTTTATCTGCTCAACTATGTCTTCCTCGATGGCCCGCCGCCGCCATCTGATGAGGTCTGTGATGCCAACTGTAGCGGCAACTGCGATATCGATGACGTAGTATACCTGCTGAATTACATCTTCGCCGACGGCCCGGCACCGTGCGAGGACTGCCCGCTCTGAATGCAATCCAATCCATGAGACCGAACGCCCATCTTGCGATTCCCCGGAATTCTCTGACGGTCTCGCAGCAAGCGGTTATGTCTCCGAGTATCCTATAGTGAATTTCTATTCATCGATGCTCCGGTCGAAGCCGTAGCGCGAAAAATTGGTGAACATCGTGGCTCCGGGAAAAGCCTTTCGCTGCTCCCTGAGATTTACATCCAGGAGATTGTCCTGTGGGACTACGATGCGATACAATTTCCCTTTCAGGATCGCCTTGAAATCTTTGAACATCTCTCCCGAGTCGGCTGATAGCTCAAAAACGGGGGTCGGGAAATCGCTTCCAAACAGCAGAAGATCCTTGGGAAACTTGTTAATCTTAGAGAAGTAGCTCCGACGGAATGGTGTTGCGACTGCCGACGTGTCTGCAAAGCATTTTCCGTTCCCGAAGTCTCCACGTGCAGTACGAGTGAGATAGTCCTTGACCACACTGAGTTCGGAATGCTCAAGAACTTGTCCAAGGACGCCGGAAGAGAAGTAAGGAAGACCGCAATGCGCAAAGATTATCACCGCTCCCTCCTTGAGAGCTAGGTCAAAGTTCCGGTGGATCTTCTTAATCTCCGGTTTATGCCACTTCTTCCTGAAGCGGAAAAAGTTGACAATGTTGTCCCATGAAGACCAGCACAGATAGTCATAAGATTTCGTACGGTGATCAGTTGTTGGAATCGCATACTCGGGGCCGTTGTGCAAGAGCAACGGCAACGGCTTATCGCCCGGGCAGGCAGTCGCAAGAAACCGCAGGGCCTTCAGAACACGACTATCAGCCAGGTTAATCTGCTGCGCAGACGGCAACCATTTCAAAAGCACCGCACCTTCATCGATACACTTCTTGACGCGGTCTTCGAATTTTAGGTCGTACGGATGAACTGACGCACCAAAAAGAACCCTCTCGGGTAACTCTTTCCGCAGATCAATGATGTATTCGTTATCGACCCACATGTGAGAGCGACCTTCATCGCGAGTCCCATCCGATCGATAGACCGGATCAAGCGCCAGGCACACGACTTTATCGACGACGCTGGAATCAATTGTCTCAAGCGTTCTCTGCTTCAGTACGGCATCGCAGACCTTGTCGTCGTCAAGCCTCACGTACATTAGGAATATCTTGTAGGTGAGATCGCTACGGTACTCTTTCGACATACCGCCCAATTCCTTCCAACGGTCTCCCACGAGACCTACGTGGAAGTGCATGTCTACAACTTTGTGATCCGAAGCACTCATTTTATGTCTCCTTAAAGTGTGAACCTACCCACCTGAACGCAATTCGCCAAAGACGAATCAAGAAATGTCATCACCGAATCGATGATGTCTAACTCAGAGGTGTTCTCGGCTGATCCAAAACTCCTGTAAACATAATAGAAGGCTTGAATGATGTTCGCAAGTTGATTCTCTCGCCTCTACAATCCGGTTGACATTTGCGAAAAATGCACTAAATTCGCCTCTTACTGAGTTGTCGGCGAAACAATGCCGCCCGCCCGGTGTATATCAAAGTGCTATCCGAAATGGTGACGTAGTACTCGGAGGAAATATGGCTGACGAAATCTCGGAATCAAAAGATATTCAGGCGGTAGAGAATCTTCAACAGGCTCGCGACAGCATAAAATCGGAGATCGCGAAAGTCATCATCGGGCAGGAGACAGTTATCGACGAGCTTTTGATTTCGATCCTCTCCAATGGCCACGTGCTTTTGATAGGTGTGCCCGGCCTTGCGAAAACTCTCCTTATTTCGACACTATCGCAGATCCTAAAGCTGAAATTCTCTCGCATCCAGTTCACACCCGATCTGATGCCGTCCGATATCACCGGAACCGAGATTATCCAAGAAGACAAGTCGACCGGCGGGCGAGCTTTTAGATTCCTCAAAGGACCGGTGTTTGCCAACATCGTGCTTGCCGATGAGATTAACCGCACACCGCCAAAGACACAGGCAGCGCTTTTGCAGGCGATGCAGGAGCACGAAGTCACGGCTGCGGGCGAAACATACACGCTGGAAGAGCCGTTTTTCGTGCTGGCAACCCAGAATCCTATTGAGCAGGAAGGGACATATCCTCTCCCGGAAGCGCAGCTTGACCGTTTCATGTTCAATATCATGATCGACTACCCCTCCGAATCTGAAGAGAGACAGATAGTCAAATCGACTACCTCCATCCAGGAGTGGCAACTGACTAACATGCTCGCCAGCGAAGAGATCATTCAGTTGCAGAGACTTGTCAGACGTGTGCCGGTTTCGGATCATGTCATCGATTATGCCGTCAGGCTTGTCCGTGCTACGAGACCCGGCAGAGACGGCGTGCCTGATTATGTCAGAAACTGGGTCTCCTGGGGGGCCGGCCCAAGAGCATCTCAGTACCTGATACTCGGCGCCAAAACGAAAGCCGTGCTCGATGGTCGTTTCACGCCATCGGTGGAAGATGTCAGATTCGTTGCCAAACCGGTCATTCGGCACAGGATAGTCACATCTTTCAACGCCGAGGCCGACGGTGTCGGTCCCGAAGAGATTGTTGACAGGCTGCTCAACGAGGTCACGGAAAAGTAGTACCGCATAACTGTGACCACGCAATCACATGAATGACACAGACCAACAGGATTATAGAAGATATCTGAAGCCGGAAGTGGTCTCCCGACTCAAGGGAATGGAGTTGAAGGCTCGCCTTGTGGTTGAGGGCTTCATTACCGGCCTCCACAAATCACCCTATCACGGTTTTTCCGTCGAGTTCGCCGAACATCGGCAGTATATGCCGGGAGACTCGATCCGTAATATCGACTGGAAAGTGTATGCCAAGTCCGACCGATTTTACATCAAGGAGTTCGAGGAGGAGACGAATCTCAAGGCGTATATACTGATCGATACGTCAGCATCAATGGGCTATGTCTCCGATGAGAAACGGAGAATCAACAAGCTCGAATACTGCTCGTATCTGGCGGCATCACTCACGTTTTTGATGCTCAAACAGCGCGACTCGGTAGGCATGGTCGGATTCGATGAGAGGATACACACCTACATTCCGCCAAAATCCGCTGCCAGCCATCTGCACGTTCTCCTCAAGCAAATGGACAATCTCGCGCCATCGGAAAAGACAAACATCTCCGACACGCTGCACCAGATGGCGGAGAGAATCAAGCGGCGCGGACTGATTATTATCATGTCTGATCTCTTCGATGATCCACATAGGATTCTTGCGGGTCTGAAGCACTTCCGTCACAAGAAGCACGAGATTATCGTCTTTCATGTGCTCGATCCGAGGGAGAGAGACTTCTCATTCCCGACCGAAGCGATATTCGAGGATCTCGAAACGGGCGAACGGATTGTCACTCTGCCTTGGCAGATCAAGAAGGATTATCAGAAAGAACTCAGCAGCGTCTTCGACAACTTCTCGCGTGAGTGCCGCATGTCGAATATCGACTACCACCTGATCGATACATCAATACCCTACGACCATGCACTCCTGGCATACCTCAACAAGAGAGCAAGATTGTACTGATGGCAGCGAGCAAGAAAGACCCGCTGATCGGCGCGCACATGTCGATCTCAGGTGGCGTTCACAATGCAATCAAGTCAGGCGACGCTCTGAATTGCAGAGCGCTTCAGATATTCACCAAGAACAGTAATCAGTGGAAAGCAAAAGTCCTCACTGAAGAAGATATCGAGAAATTCACTCAAGCCCGCGAGGCATCATCGATACGAGCTTACGTCGGTCATGTAGGATACCTGATCAATGTCGCGTCTCCGAGGGAAGATATCTACAAGAAGTCAGTGGCATCACTGACGGATGAGATCATCCGCGCAGACAGACTCGGCCTCCACGATCTTGTGATGCACCCCGGAGCTCACCTCAAAGAAGGCGAGGAATATGCCCTCAGGAAGATTTCCGATTCACTGAATCGGATCATTGATGCTACGCCTGATATCACAACCAGACTGGCACTCGAGACAACTGCCGGACAGGGCACGAATGTCGGATACAAGTTCGAGCACATAGCCGAAATGATCGATATGGTCGAGAACAAAGCAAGGCTCTCGGTATGTTTCGATACGTGCCACACATTCGCAGCCGGCTATGAACTGCGCAACAAGAAGGACTTCAACGCAACTTTCAGGAAGTTCGATGAGATAATAGGCCTCGAGTATCTGACAGTGTTTCATGTCAATGATTCGAAGAAGCCGTTCGCTTCCCGGGTCGACCGTCACGAGCACCTCGGCGAGGGAGAACTCGGCCTGGAGCCATTCAAATTCCTGATGCAGGACAAGCGGTTCGCAAGTATCCCGAAAATTCTCGAGACTCCGAAGGGTGATGACCAGAAAGCCAACGACTCACGGAATCTCGATATTCTCCGCAGCTTCGCAAAGTAGATTGCAATTATCGAGCATTTCCATTACCTTGAATTGAGATCAATTCATTGATCTTCTTTGTATCGGTCGGGAACGGCATAGACAGAGAAAGCTCGGAGGGACAGGCTCTATGATAATAGGAATAATCGGTCTTCCTCAATCTGGCAAGACCACACTTTTCAACGCCATCTGCGGGACCCACCAGGAAACTGGCGGATTCACCGCCAAGGGCGAGGTGCATAGAGGCGTGGTCAAGGTCCCGGATGATCGGCTCGCTGTCCTCGCGGAGGTGTATCATCCGGAGAAGATCTCGCATGCGGAGGTCGAATGGATGGATGTCGCCGGGTTTACGGGCGACGCGACGGACCGCAAGCGAGTCGACACCGAGCTTCCATCGGCCGTCAGGGAGGCTGAGGCGCTCGCACATGTTGTAAGGTACTTCGAAGATCCGAATCTCCAGCATCCGATGGGGTCGGTCGATCCCGAAAGAGATATCCGAGTGATTGAGGGAGAACTGATCTTCGCAGACCTTGTACTGGCCGAAAAACGTATCGAGAGAATCAATAGGCAACTGAAAGTAGCACCCCACGACAATCTGAAGCGTGAAAAAGCCGTGCTCGACAAATGCCTCGAGCAACTCAATATAGAGAAACCGCTCAGGGAACTTGACCTATCACCCGATGAAGAAAAAACGATCCGCGGTTTTCAATTTCTCAGCATCAAACCGAAGCTGATAGTTCTCAATATCGGCGAAGACCTGCTACCAGATCGCATAGAGATTCAGAAGAAGTTTGCACCGCTGGATAAAGCGGGACACTGCGCAATCGAAGCCATTTCATCAAAGGTTCAGATGGAGCTTGCCGAGCTTGACGATGATGACCGTCAGATGTTCATGGATGATCTCGGCATAACAGGTTCTGCACTCGACCGTATTGTCCAGAAATCGTACGATCTTCTTGGCGTAATGTCGTTTCTAACTGGTGGTGACAAGGAAGTCCATGCCTGGGCGATCAAGAGGGGAACAATCGCGCAGAAGGCTGCCGGAGCCATCCATGAGGACATCGAGAAAGGCTTCATCAAGGCTGAAGTTATAGAATTCGAAAAGCTAAGAGAAGCAGGGTCGGAAGCCGAAGCCAAGAAACGCGGCTGGATGCGGCTGGAAGGGAAAGAGTACACCGTTAAGGACGGAGATGTCATCTTCTTTCGATTTAATGTGTGATATCAGTCCGTCAACCTGCAATCGAAGCTTCAAAAGCCTCAGTAGTAATCGATCTTGAGAATTCTGGCGCTGCCCTCGAAATCAAAGCTGAATCTGACTGCGGTTGAGTCGAAATTCTCCGTCATAAACCTGTCGCCATCATCGACAAGCTCAATATCACCCACGAAGAAATCATCAAAATCGTCGGCATCCAGTATCTCGACTCCCGCGCCTGCGGGTATTCGAATTCGCACATCGGATCGATTCACGCGCATAGATGCCCTGACTTCGGGAACAAGAGAGCCGAATCTGACATCGACTGATGAGTAGCGAGAATTGGTGATAAGTTCTTCCAGCTTGAAATCCGCCAGTCTCAGTCGGAGATCGGAATCTACGCAATCAAGTTTAAGCGTAGTAGGGAGGCCATTATGCAGCTTTATGCTCCAGTCCGGCTCCATACCACAGTTATCGAAGTAGATGAAGTCGCAGAATCCTTTATCCTCAACCGACACCTTTGCAACATCGCCGTCAGTCTCGTACTTTACTGACGGCCGGCTGAAAGGCTCGTCATAGTAGCATCTGATTAGCTCGGAAGAACTGCTCGATACGGACAGTTCACCGTCATCGGCATCGATATCAACCATAAGACGGGTTACGCCGTCATCGAGCTTCGACATCGGCAGTGACGAAAGCCTGCTTCCACCCTCAACTCCGTAGACAGCATAGTTTTGGTAAAGAACCCAGAATCCGACAGCTGCGACAAGCAGACAAGATATGTATGCAAGCGGAGAGTAAACCCGTTTGAAGACCATCTGCACACCGATTGCAATCAGAAGCACCGGCCAAAGCTCCAGAAGATCGAGATAGACTGCCCAGTGCATGGAATCTACATTGACCGCAAATGCGGCGATGCCGACAACAATCAACAATAACCCAAGATTAACCTTCCCTGCGTTCACTGACTTCCTTCTCCTCTCTTTTCTGTACGGCCGCAAAAATCATGACTGCACCAACAACGATCACTATCAGTGGCCAGAGATGAGACCAACAGAACCAGTAGAAGAAATCTTCGAGTAGGAACACGATGCCAACCAGGATCAGCGCAATACCGGGCAAGAATTTTACAAGGTGAGACTTCGGGGGAGTAGTATCCGCGATTGCACCTTCAGCACGTCGCGGGACCGCAATCCAGGCGATGACATAAGCGATCACTCCGATTCCCTTAGTGAGTGCCAGAACAACAACAGCTATTCTGAATATCACCGGATCGATATTGAAATACTCACCGAGACCTCCGCATACCCCTCCGATCACACAACTCTCGCGAGAACGTTCAAGCTTTTTCATTATTCACTCCTTCTGCCAACTCTCTTATCAGATACGAATGCAGGAAGGATTTGTTACACTGTAATCGAATCAGATACGCCGAGATCGTAAGCATCACATTACTCGACTCGCAGCAAGCGAGACTCAATCGCCATCTACATAGAATCACTATGTGGGATAATCTCGGTTACTCCTCTTTCGGGTCCTCAATCCTGACTTCCGCTTTTTTCTCCTTCTCAAGGCCCGGGATACGGCCGAGGATATCCTCGAATTTCAATCCTGTCAGCGATTCGACAACCGGGGGAAGTTGTGCAATAATCTGGGTTATATCTCCGGTGATCTTCGAAGCGCCTCCCCCCCCATTGCCGCCGGAGTTGATTATCACAATCTTCTCGGTCTTGGTGAGCGGCTCGCTTATTGCACG
>DAOVLC010000293.1 GCA_030631455.1 Candidatus Zixiibacteriota bacterium | reverse complement strand
TGCTTGAAATCGTAAGCTACTATCGAGCGAAACGACTCTTCCTGACCCGTAAACTGTTCCTCGACAGCATCCCCCGAGGAGACAGTGTTCAGCAGGGCATCGATTTCATCCTGAGAGAGTATCTTTGCCATATCTTACTTTCTACTGCAACACGAAATCTTTGAAATAGACCGCCTCAGCTTCAGCCGGCTCGGTCAGTTTGTTGATTCTCGCCAGAATCTGCCGGCGCAACGGTTCACGCAATCTTGCATCAGCCAGCTCATCGACTGTCCTGGATGAGAGAATCGTAATCAAAGCGTCGCGTATTTTGATTTCTCGTGACTCAAATCTCCCGAGGTATTCGGGATTCTTGAGCTCAAAGGCTACCGAACACGAAAGGAAACGAGAGCCGACGGTGCTCGCAGGATTGACGATTATTTGGTCGACCTCGAAAAGCACCTCTTCATTGTTGTTGCCTGCTTCTTCATGACCGCCCGGCTCCGGTTCATTCTCAGGGGCTGCTTCCACCTGCTCCTGGACGGCATTCGGGTCGGTGGCCATCATTGGCTTCAACACCTTGACCGTGACAAAGTAGGCTGCCACGACGGCAACCATGGCCACCACGGCAATGACACCAACTCTTGTAAGAAGCTGAGTCATTTCGGACTTAACGACCGGTGTTCTTTCCAGCTCGGCTTCCTGATCAGCCGGTGCCGGTGCCGATTCGACTTCTTTCAATTCTTCCGGCATTCATCGCTCCTATTCTCGTGCGCGCGCATCGGCCTTGGCAGCGAAGCCGCTCGAAAGCCGCTTGAAACATGCCACACCTTCGATCACATCATCGATCGATTCCTTGACCATGATCTTCTTCCCCGTGGTCAGGCTGATGATCGTGTCTGGAATAGCCTCAACGAATTCAATCAAATCCGCGTTGATCACCAGCTGCGCATCGTTAAGCCGCGTCACCTTTATCATTATTACCTCTTCAGGTTAACCAACTCGTCAAGCATGCTGTCTGACGTCGTGATAACTCTCGCGTTAGCCTGGAATCCTCTTTGCGCGATGATCATCCCGGTGAACTCCTGCGAGAGATCGACGTTGGATGCTTCGAGCGCACCCGACGAGATGGACGCCGAGATCGTCTCGCCCGCTACACCGAGCACTCCGGCACCTGAGTTCGGAGATATCTGAAACAGCGACTCGCCGGCCTTGATGAGTCCCTGCTCGTTGCTGAAATCGGCCAGAGCAATCTGAGCCAGAGTTCTCGATACTCCGTTCGTGAATATGCCGACGATCTCCCCTGTCGGGTCAATTGCAATCTTGTCGAGAATTCCGAGTGTGTATCCATCCTGAGTTATGATCGATGCCGTGTAATTGGATGCGAACTGCGTAAGGCCATCAAACCTACCGCTTGTTCCGGCATCGAGTTGCACATCCATAAGATCGGCGCCAGTGCCCGGGTCGAATCCGAAACCTGTAGCGCCACCGTCGAAATTGAATGAGGACATGGAACCGTCGCCATTAAAAACAACGTTCCCGGTGCTACCATATATCGGCCTCTCACCTGCCGTAAGATTTGCCTCCCAATTCCAGGTGTTTTCCGTCACTTGCTTCGTAAATGTCATGACAAGTGTGTGCTTGCCACCCTGAGAATCGTAGATCGTGATCGATGTTGAGTACTGGGTATCTTTGGTATTCAGCACCAATGTACCGGGTGCCACCTGGCTATTCGACTCAATCGTGATTCCGCCTCCGCCAACGTCAGTAATAGCGTTTACCAGACCGGTGGAGTCGCTGACCTCCATACCGAGATCCACTGGAGCGCGAGCAATGCCTCCCGTCGGTGTAAAGACATCGGTCGCAGTCATAGTGTGGTTGGTGCCGGAGTTGGCGGTGAACGTAGCTGATGCATTGAGAATCGCTCCGACAATGGTCTCAGCGGCTGGCGCCGTCGCAGTAGTGCTGATAATAGTGATATTGTTTGTGGCTCCAGCTCCCGCATAATTCCGGGTGACGCGAATCTGGCCACCGTCGATAGCAGCAGTAACACCTTGTACCTTGTTCAAGGCCGCAACAAGATCATCTACAGTCGAATTGACAGTGAGCCCCGATATAGGCGATGAACTCGCTCCATTGTCTAACGATACGGATGTCACTTCAGCGAGACCGGCCGCTGTCACACCAAGACTGCCGAGCGTTTCGGCACCTGTCAATCCCGCAGCGGTCGAGAGCGCTGTACTCTGGGTCGACTGTACCCCCGCTACGGTGATCGTATGTGTACCACCGGCACCATCTCTCGCAATACCTGACACTCTGTCAACACCAGTCGTTCCCGCAGAGAAACTGGTCACAACCGAATCTGTCGCGGCGGAATTCAGATTGTTGGCGAGTTCCGCATGCGTTGTCACCTTGGCCGGATCCTGCTGGCCGAACGGCAGGCGGATATCTCCAATTGTCGCGGTGGCAGGTATGTTCCCGTCACCATCGGCCATCTTACCCTGTACCCACATACCGTTGGCAGAATTCACCATGTCGCTGTTCGCGTCAAAACCAAATGTGCCTACGCGTGTGTAGAATCTTTGCTTTCCGTCAGAGAGGACGAAGAAGCCGTTACCCTGGATCGCAAGGTCGGTAATCTGACCGGTCGTCTCCAGTCCACCCTGGCTGAATATGTTGTCGATCGAGGCAACCGACATACCGAGACCTCGTTGCACGGGGTTTGTACCACCTGAGATCGTCGAAGGTCTCCCGGCTCCCCTCAGAGTCTGTATGAGCGCTTCCTGAAACGTCGTACGGCTCCGTTTGAATCCCACGGAGTTAATGTTCGCTATGTTGTTACCAATCACGTCCATACGTACAACATGGTTCCGGAGGCCTGCTGCTCCTGAAAAAAGTGAACTTAACATCGTTTCCTCCTTGCATTCAGGCTTCCTCAAGGAGGTCCGGCCTGAATTGCATTATCCGTTATCGTTACACTATTATCGCACTGTCTATCTGGGTGAACACACCCTCTTTCATATCATTCCTGTCCATTGCTGTGATAACCGTCCGGTTCCTTACCGACACCACGAGCGCGAGGTTATCGAGAAGCACCAGCGATTCGCGAGCTCCTTTAGCGGCTGCCTTATCGACCGCATTCTCGAGCATTCTCATTCTGTCAGGACCGAGATCAAGCTGCCGTCGGTCAACACGCTGTGAAACATGCTTTGATAGCCTCAGGCTGCCGTCGAGGACTCTCTGAAAGCCCTTGCCGTCAACACGACCCGGCTGTCCGCCTCGATTCGGCTGAACCGGTATCGTCTTATCTATACGGCCTACGTTTTCAACCATCCTCTTCCCCCGTTCCAACTTCGATGACATCACCGAGAGCAATCCTCGTACCGTCGATGATCAGGTATGCTTGCCCTTCGAGATACTGAACTCCTTCTACAGTACCAAGTATATAGGGCAACACCATTATGTTGTTGTCTGCGGAATCGACGGCGGTTACCTGAAACGTGTATTCTCCGGGCTGAGCCTGCTCTCCATGCATCGTCCTTCCATCCCATTCGAAGATCTGGTCTCCCTGGCCGACTTTGTCAAC
>DAOVLC010000020.1 GCA_030631455.1 Candidatus Zixiibacteriota bacterium | reverse complement strand
TTGGAGCCGGACTCGACCTCAATATCCTGGTTCCCGTTGTCACCTTCGTATATTACTCCCACGCCTGTGGAGCGGAAAGCCGCATCCAACGTCCTATGGCCACTGAAGAGATACCTGTTGTCAAGTTGCGCGTTTCCGGACTGGAGCACCTGTTTGAATATAGACTCAACCTCAATCGCGGCAGCTGCACGCGCTGTGCCGTCGTACGTTTCATTCGCCAGAGCCACAGCGATTTCTTTTGCCTTAATCAGGAGATTGCCCATGTCGGAAAGAGCCAGGTCAACATGCGACAGCCACATCTTGCCATGAGATATGTTCTTCTGAAACTGACCAAGCTGTGCGAGCTTCGAGCGATATCCGAGATCGCTGATGGTCCCTATAGGATCGTCCGAGGGTTTGTTAATTCTCCTGCCGGTCGACATCATGTTCTCGAGTTTCATGAACCTATCGATGCCGCGGCTCAGGTTGATGATAACCTGATCGGATATCATTTTATTAGTGACTCGCATCTATCCTCATGCCTCTTCGTTCCAGTCAAAGCCCGTGTCAGGACCATCTCGTAAGATCTTCTCGTCGACCTTTGATCTCTGCTTCTTATTCGCGTTTCTCTTCATGTCCTTACGATGAGCCTCCGGCAGGGGGGTCAAGTTCGTGTCGGAATTCTTATCCTTATCCTTCTTTCTGAAAAAGCTCATCATTCCGGTGGCCTCTTGTTGTGCCGATGGGGCTTGTTATCAGTCTTATATTTTATGTCTGTTTTTTCATCGCCGTTCTTGATTTCACCTTTGAACTTGTTCCTCAGTAGCCTGACAACATTACCGAGATCCTCCTTTACCGCTCCGGAGGCCTTTCGGTTCTCATTCTGAATCTTTACGTATATTTCCTCACGGTGCACTACTACCTTCAGCGGAGCCTCGATGCCAAGCCGCACCTGTCGGCCGTAAATGCCAAGTACCGTAACTTTGATATTGTCACCGATGGTGATGCTTTCTCCTAACTTCCTTGTCAGAATCAGCACGTGCTACCTCGCTATCTTATCTTCCTACTATTCCAGTTCTCGATATCAGTGTCGACAGGGCCTCATCCATGACAGTGATCACTCTCGCAGCCGCTGCATAGGCATGCTGGAATTTCACCAGGTTCGCCATCTCCTCGTCGAGCGACACTCCCTGTACCGACTGGCGGGAGTTCTCGATCTGTTGCACCAGAAGTGTGTAGTTCTCTGTCTGAGCATTCGCTTCCTGGACGTGCATCCCAATCGATCCAACCATCGAGCTGTAGTATTGCTCAATCGTTTCCATGTTGCTACTCATGATGCGGTTGACTTTGAGAACGTCCGCGATCATCAAGGCGTTTGACCCATCGCCCACCTCGCCGCTTGTGGACGCGGCAATCTTACTCGGATCGTCCAGCACCTCAATGTTGATTACGATCTGATCCGCATCAGTCAGCAGCGGGTCGAAGAAATTGATACCACCGAGACCGTCAAGTCCATATCCGGCTCTGTGTGCCGCATTCACGTTATCTACGATTGCCTTTGAGAGTGTATTCAGTTTGTTCAGGTAGTCAGGAATGACCTCATCACGCATTGCGGTCAGCGCTTTCATCTCGCCTTTGAAGAAGGTGGGCTCAAACGTACTGCCCTGCCACCTGATGTCAATCTTGGTACCGTTACCAGAGGAGACCTTTTGGGCCTCCAGAGGCCAATAGGAGGTTTCATCGACAAACGCCATCGCACCGAGGTAAACGGTGGTTCTGCCGAGGTCATCTTCCCTGACATTTACGTCCACATACTGCGACAATTGGTCGATCAGAAGATCGCGCCTGTCGCGAAGATCGTTCGCATTTTCACCGCCCAACTCGACGTATGCAACCTGTCGATTGAGATCTGCTATCTCGCTTCCGATGTTGTTTATTTCCTTTAGTCGGTTTTGAATGTCCACGTCGACCGACTGGCTGAGTTGAGAGAGTTGCCCGTGCAGTTGATGGAAGGCGTTTGTGACCAGCTGTGCCTGCTGGATGACCGCTTTTCGAGTCTCCGAAGCTTCCGGCTTATTCGCGAGATCGTGCCACGATGCCCAGAATTCACTCAGGATTGCGCCAAGACTGGCATCCTGCGGCTCGTTGAAAAAGCCCTCTATCTGCGCCAATCTCTTTGCACTTGCTTGCCACTGCCCGAGGTTCTCATTCTCCTGGCGCCAGCGGCCATTGAGGAACAGGTCACGAATGTGCTTGACGTTCGTAACGTCGACTCCCATCCCCACAGGTCCATACATGGACTCTACCGGTGCCGCCGCTCCGACCTCGACGCGCTGTCGGGTGTAGCCCGGTGTATTTACGTTGGCGATGTTATGACCTGTTGTGTTTAACGACAACTGGTGCGCTAACAGCGCCCTTTTTCCTATTTCAAGTCCCTGAAAAAGCGACATCCTATTTGTGATCCTTTCCGATCGATCACGCAGTCCTGTTCACTGCAATGCTCGGTGGCTTCTGTTCTTTGGAGTTGCCATCCCCATACGTCGGAGTCTCTTTACTACTCGATGCCAGAAGCCGCACTGTTCCTTCGATATACTCCATTGATTTCTTGATAAGAAATTCGTTCTTTGATTTCACTTTGTTGATCTTCGCGTGCAATCCCGTCAGCGCTCTCTGCATTTTCTCCAACTTCAGCGCCTGAGGTTGTGCAAGAATCTTTGTTACTCTCGAAAGTGTCATGTTGTTTGGATCGTCATCAATCTGCTCGGAGAGTTCCGCGATGACTCTCATTCTGTTTCTCTCGAGTTCTCGTGTAACCAGGATAGCCTTTTCCTGTTCTTTGACAACCCGGTTCAGGTTTTCCAAGTCGTTTGCAATCAGGTAGTTCTGCTGATCGATCAGCAGCTTCAGGAAGAGTTCGAACTGCTTGACCTCTCGCGAAACGATATCTGTCAATTTGTTTGTCAACGACTCCACATTATCTCCCACCTAAAGATGTCGGATACTGTATCCGAACACTTTACCTCAAAAAGCTTTCTCCATGAGGTTCAACACCTTATCGACGTACCGGATCGTCTCCTGATAGGGAGGAATGCCGCCATACCTCTCGACCGCGCCGGGCCCGGCATTGTATGCCGCAAGGGCAAGTTTGAGATCACCGGAAAAACGGCGCAGAAGCCCGCTAAGATACTGGGAACCTGCATCAATGTTCTGCTCAGGATCAAAAACATCGGAAACGCCAAGCTCGGTTGCGGTTGAATCGGTCAATTGCATCAGCCCCTTGGCTCCCTGCGATGAAACCGCGTAGCGGTCTCCGGCCGATTCGATCTGAATAACTGCATTCACTAATTCCGCCGGAAGTCCATGCTTTCCTGACAGGATATTTATAAGATCATCAATGTTTTTCGGCTTCAAGTTCGAAGCTGTTCGATCTTCTTGAAGAGCACCGAGTCGAATGAAGCTGGGCGATCTCATATCCGCAGGTAGAGATCGCCCATCGTTCAATGGTACGAACGGATCGGTAACGTCACCGTTCGAGCCCTCTTCTTTTTCATGCAGACCGTTGCGGCCATCGAAAGATGCCAGCAGCAGTTGTCCAATCCCCAGGGCGCCACTCTCGCTCATCTTATCCGACAGGGCCTGGTCCGCAATCGATACAAACATGTCTTTTCCGAATCCTCCTTCGGTCTTCTCGTTCGATGCAAATGATGCGCGCATTGTCTTGAGGAGTTGATAGACAAACAGTGCTTCGAAGTCGCGCGCAACTTTCCTGAGCTTCATCTTCTTGATCGATGGATCCTCGGTACCCTTACCAAGCTTTATCGCATCTTGCGGAATCGCTATATTGATCTGCTCTATCACAATCCGTCTCTCGCCTACAGGATTATCAGCTCGGCCCTTAGCGCGCCAGCCTGTTTCATCGCTTGGAATATCGCAATGACATCTCGCGGCGTTGCTCCGATAGCGTTCAGAGCTGCCGCCACTTCGGAAATATTCGTTCTCTCTTCGAAGTAGACTACATGAGCATCCTCGTCTTGCACTTCAATAAAGCTCTCCCTTGATTCCACTGTTTGACCCTGCGAGAATGGTGCGGGCTGTGATATCACCGGCATAGATTTGATTGCGATGGTGATCGTTCCGTGAGCGAGGGCAACAGGTGCAATCGAGACGTTTTCGCCCGCAACGATTGTGCCGGTCTTTTCGTTCACCACGACCCGCGCAGAAACATCAGGCTCGATCCTCAGATTCTCGATTCGTGAAACAAACTCAATCCAGCCCGATTTCATCTGCAGCGAGTCCGGCACGACCAGCTCGACCGTTCCTGCGTCGAGAGGGTATGCACTTCCCGGAAAAACGCTATTGATCTTGTTTTTCAGCCGATTCGCCGTCGTGAAATCAGGATTGATGAGGCTCAGTTGAAGAAGCCGACAATCGAAATCCTCCATGGAATAACCGACGTCGACTTTGAATCCTCCCGGGATCCTGCCCACGAGAGTATAGTTGTTTACAATCTTGTTGTCATCATCCACCTGCACGTTGAAACCTCCGATGGACACCGGCCCTGATGAATACCCGAATATCGAGCCGTCGATCGACTGCATCGGAGTCAAAAGGAGAGTGCCACCTTTTAGGGAAGTAGCATCGCCGAGGGAGGAGACCGTACAGTCGATGCCACTTCCCTTCTTCGTGCCAGGAGGAAGAGATGCGGTCACTACGACCGCAGCGATATTTTTCACTTTCACTTTGTTCACGGGAACAGTCACGCCCATTCTCTGCAGCATGTTTACCAGCGACTGAATAGTGAACACGGTGCCCTTGCCGTCGCCTGATCCTTCGAGACCTACGACCAGACCATAACCTATCAAAGATATTTCGTTCTGGCTGTTGATGCTGGCGATGTCTTTTACGCGAGCATCGGCCCAGGCTTTGGTGACGAGCCATGCCATTGGAACCAGAAGAATTATTACAAATACTAAGATTTTCTTTCGCATGATGTTTTCTCAGAATAACCAGTTAAGAAATCGAATTATGATCCCCGGCCTCGCTCCGGTAGCTCCCGGCCCCTTGCCCGTGTATGAGATCTGTGCATCGGCTATACTGTAAGAGTTCACGGTATTGTCTGCATTGATATCCGTTGGTCGGATGATACCGGAGAGTGTAAGTGTCTCGTCGTCGTTGTTTATCCTGATAACCCGGTTTCCCTCGATCGCGAGATCCCCGTTGGCCTTGACGGCAATGACAGACACAGTCATGCTTGCCTTGAGGTTTCCTCGCCGTGTATTGGTACCGCTACCTTTGAATTCATTCGTGTTTTCACCAGCCGCTCCGAAAAGCGGGATAAAGTCGAGAGGCCCGACTCCGGGACCACCTTTTAAATCGAATTTTCCCTCTTTCTTGACGTTCGTCTGAGAAACATTAGACGCTTGAGCGTCTTCGTAGATTCTCACTGTAAGTATGTCGCCGACAGCATGCGCCTTTATGTCCGTATAGAGGCTTCCCGACTTACCGACGAGCGAAGATGAAAGTGCCGTATATGGTGCAAGCATCATTACGGCGAAAATCATAACAGGTCTCAAATATCTCGACATCGTCTCGCTCCTCATCTTCTGACATACACGACACCGGGCGACTCCACCTCGGCGGTGATTCTTTTCCTCGTGCTCTTGTTGGCTACTTCGATTCTGTCGCCTTGTAACCCATCTTCTTTGGCAATTCCGGTCGTAGTGATCCGCATGTTCCCGACATCACACCTGATCAGAACCTCTTCGCCTCGTGATACCATTGGAATCGGTTCGACCATGTCGGATACTATCACAGAACCGGCCTTGATTGTCTTCTTTGCTCTGATGGCAGAGAACGAATCGGTGGTCTGAACAAACTTGTCAAAGTTCTTCGTCACGTCGTGTCGCTCTACAGATAGATTGTCAATATCGATAGTCTCGCCACGCTTGATTTTCTTCCGAGCAACCCACGTATCCGCCCACAGTGCAACTCTGGCTGAAGCAGAGATCGTCTTGACAATGATTCCGTCTCTGACGATATCGAACTTCACCGGGTAGCTACCTCTTGGAAGTGATCTGCTGGTCGAGTATACTTGGAGTGAATCTGTCGGCAGAAGACTGTCAAAAGAACGATTATCACGCATATCTACGGTAATCGATTCTGCATCCAGATCGAATCTCTCGACGATGTAGTCGCGAACAGTTTCTACGATTCGGTTTTCAGCAGTTGCCTCAGTTCCAATGAGGCACAAGAGCACTAATCCTGTGCAGATTGCTTTCATTATCCTATCTCTTCAAGGTGTTCGCTATTCCCGCCATGTCATCGGACGTCTGTATAGCCTTCGAGTTTATTTCGTAAGCCCTCTGGGCTACGATCATATTCACCATCTCAGCGACAACGTCTACATTCGAAAGCTCGAGGATACCCTGGCCGATACTCCCAAGTCCTTCTTCGCCCGGAATACCGGTGATTGGCTCTCCCGAGGCTACTGTCTGTGAATAGAGATTATGACCGAGTGCTTCAAGACCCGCCGGATTGATGAACTTCGCAAGCTCGATCTGCCCGAGTTCCTGCGGGTCGGTCTGCCCTACAACCATCGCGAACACAGTCCCGTCAAATCCTATCTGGATTGATTCAGCATCTTCCGGAACCGTGATCTCAGGAGTCACGAACAGACCATCAGATGTAGTGATCTGGCCATCCGCTGACAGCTTGAATGTTCCGTCGCGAGTGTAGCCAATCGTGCCATCCGGCATGTTGATCTGGAAAAAACCGTTTCCTTCGATCGCAAGATCGAGGGGATTGCCGGTTTGAGACATCTCACCTACTGCAAATTGCCTTGTCGTCGCCACAGGCCGTGTCCCGTATCCGATCTCTAATGCCGTCGGTATCTGTGTGCCGGGGGATGCCGACACGCCTGCCTTTCGCAGATTTCGGTAAAGGACATCCTGGAACTCGAGTTTGCTCTTCTTGAAACCGGTCGTATTGACGTTCGCAAGGTTGTTGGCTATGTTGTCGACATTCATCTGCTGCGCGGACATTCCACTCGCAGCAGTTCTCATCGCTTTTATCATACTCTTACCTCTCTATCTTCTTGCACCTACCCGATTGACCGTCTTCTCGAGGGAATCGTCAATTATCTGAATTGCTTTCTGATTTGACTCGTATTCGCGGAAGGATGCTATCATATCGATCATCTCACGGACCACATCGACGTTAGCCCGTTCGAGATATCCCTGCCTCACGAAAACTCTCTCAGGCTCAGTTTGAGTGATATTTGCAGGCGCTCTGTAAGCATTGCCTTCAGCACGTTCGAGAGCATTCGGTTTCTCGAAGTCGACAATCGCGAGTTTGCCGAACTCCTCACCATTGACAGTCACGCTGCCGTCAATGCCGAAAGTTACCTTGCTGCCGGGTTCGATAACCAGCGGACCCGCATCGGTCATAAGGGTGCAGCCGTTCGGTGTAATGACCTCACCATCAGGCGACATCGAAAAGTTGCCAGCCCTTGTGTAAAGCGTTTCACCATCCGGTGTCTGGACGGCCATGAACCCATCGCCGTCGAGTCCGATGTTCAGATCATCCCCGGTGCGTTCGAGGACACCCTGCGAGTAGTCGGTGTATACATCATCCATCATCGGAATCTCCCATCTTTCCTGCTTCGGCACTACTTTCTGTTGCGCTCGGCTGAGTTCTTCCATGAACACATTCTGGCGCTTGAAGCCAGGCGTGTTGACATTCGCCAAATTGTTCGCCGTGACTTCCTGTTTCTTGATCCGCGGCAGCATACCAGAGGCCGCGCGGTAAATACCTTTGATCATACGCTCCTCCGCCCCCTATTGAGCGAAAGCCATGCCGCGACAATTCTGCCAACTCACGCCGAAGGCGATCATGGCGCGAGAACGTCGCAACTCAATGCTGGATATAATGATATATCAGAAGCTGGTTGCTGATGCGAAGGAAAGGACCTGATCCGTGCATTGGATCAGGGCTTAGCCGCAGGAAATTTCTTCCAACTTTTCGGGTGACAATTTCCGAATCCGGGGGATCGCTTCGAACCTACCGCTCTTAGTTCGTTTTGAGCTGGTCCAGAAGCCATGGTGCCGCACCCTTCAGCCCGTCTGCCATCATTCGCTGCAAATCGGTTTTCCCCATATTCTCGTAAATCCTGTACAGCGTCACCATGGTCTCTACCTGATTAGGATCAAGCTGCAGAGCTTTCCTGAAGAACACTATTGCCTCGTCGGCTTTGCCCATTGTTAGGTACTGCTGCCCCTGAAAGAACTCTAACAGAGGAAAATCGTGGTTGCAGAGCTCAGATGCCCTCTGGAATGCACGCAATGCCCCCTCGTGATCCTTCACCGTATGCATATTCAAGCCATCATACATCAAATCTGCGAGTTCGGTTGTCGGAAGCTGCACGTTTGGCTCCGAGAAATCACCGCGCTTCTTCCATATGACTTTCATACTCCCGCTCCGGTAGAACCCGACGGTGGAATAGTTCTTTCTGAAATGTGAATTGAGAATGAGAGCACGTTCCGCCGGTGCAGAAGCCTTGTGCCCTGTCGAAAACAAGATGTAATCCGGCTTCAATTCCAAAAGATATGCGCTGTTGAAATTGCGCTCCTTCCACGTCGTGCTCATGCCTTCGATCTTCTCTGGATTCTTCGCGATGTATCGATCTGTCAGTCCGAGCATGTCGATCACCCTGTGACCCTTGAGCATGTACGACACCTTGCCTATGGTTGTCGTTGCGATCGAGAAGTCGGTCTTGTCGACCTTCGCCAGTTCCCCGGTGACGAACGTCATCTTGTTGACGAAATGTGTCTCGAGATAGCGCGTACTTGTGATATAGTTGAACGGGGCGATTATGCTCCAAGCGATGTAGCCGATGCTCGCAAGAACAACAGTTTTAGGTATCCATTTGATCTTCTTGTAATCGCTGATGACCCTCCATGCTACATAAACAAAGATACCGAAGAACATCGGAAGGATAGGCAGGAAGAATCTGTGTACCTTCAACACGTCACCACCGACCAGGATGATATACAGGGAGTAGACTACAATCACGAGCCATGCGAGCTTGATCTTTTCGGGCAGGTGCCTTGCAAAAGGAAGCGGCATCAGAAAGAACAGGCCTAACAGCCCGTAATGATATGCGAACTTGCCGAAATACGCCAGCCCGCTCGATAGGTATTCGACGGACATGCCTGTCTTGGCATAAAACGGATTCGGGAGCAGGTCTCCGAAGTAGACAAGCTTGAAGACCACATACGGCGCAAGGAGGCCCATGTAGGCACCGACATAGGCTGCAAGAGATCTCAGACCTTGCTTGAGTATCAGCCATCTGTACAGGAAAATGATGCCGAAGAGCAGACCGCCCTCGGGACGGGTCAGAGTCGCCAGAATCAGGATGAATGGAGTCAGAGAAGGCTTTCTGAATTCGAGATAAAGCGCCAATGTGAATAAAAAGACAAATAGTCCGGTCTCGAGGCCACCATTCACCCAATAGCAGAGCGCGCCATTGGCGGCAAGAAACGCAGGAACAATCAGCGGAATATGCCATCGCCTGTGATCGGAGAATTCACGGAATATCAGGAAAGCCAGCACGACAGTAGCGGCGCCACACCCGATGCCAAGAACTTTCGAAACAGGGATAATCGGCAGACCGACGAACGATGCGAGTGAGAGCAGCATAATCCAGAGGAAGTTCGTATATCCTTCGACCCGCTCACCATAGTTGAATACCAGGCCGTGCCCCTCCACAAAGTTCTCTACATAGCGATATGAGATATACGCATCATCCTGCGTGAAGTCGAGTGAGAGAGTATGATAAACAAACAGGGCGAGGAGTATCGCGAGGACAATGATCTCTTTGAGTTGAAACTTTCGTCTGCTCATGCTGCCGCAAGATAATCAATAGGTGAATTCCTGCAACTGTAAAAGTGTGCACTGCTGTCCGGGTGAGTAGATACAACAGGAAATCAGCAAGCGGCCTCACGTAGTTGCTTCCTGCGCCCTCACCGCAGCCTCTACATCGATTTCATTGAGATAATCCGCAGCCGCCTCGGGAGGAGTAGGATTGATATAGAATCCGGTGCCCCACTCGAATCCGGCCATCTTTGTAAGTTTCGGAAATATCTCCACATGCCAGTGAAACTCCCGCTCATGGCCTT
>DAOVLC010000091.1 GCA_030631455.1 Candidatus Zixiibacteriota bacterium | reverse complement strand
GACCGGTTCTGCCTGCCATCCAGTGCCAGACGTCAACCATACCTGCCTGATCGAGATAGATGGAGCTGTCGCCGTCATGATATAAGAGAGCGGCGCCCTCAGTTTCCCAATCGGCAATGCCTGAGATATCCCAGTATATGAAGAGCTGATCCTCATTAAACTGTTGCTTCCAGGTGGAGTTATCTCCGTCATATCTCCATCTGTCGGGGAACTTGTTCTCTCCCGGTCTGAACTCTACATCATCATTCCCGGCGGTCTCTTCTTTCCATTTGACCATGAAGTAGATATACTCTTCATCGTATCCGGCTCGAAGTGTAGCTGGCGTTGACATTGTGCCGATACCGTTGTCAATCCCGCGAATGTTAGTGAGCGCGACTTCCGAAACATATAACTCACTGCTCCCCCAGTCCTCTTCGCCCTTATCCTGACCGTCGAGAACCGGTGGTTTTTCCAACTTGTAGCCAACTAGAACGTTCTCTCCCGGATCCGAGACGAGATCATCGGCGAATGTGAGTTTAATCAGCATGTTACCGTTTTGATCATAATCGGAGTTGTTTGTTATTGCCAGCCCGAAATACATGTCCGGCGGCGGGGTCATTGTTCCTGGATCTCCCGGAGGTCCTGGATCTCCCGGAGGTCCCTGTGGGCCCTCAGGACCCTGGTCTCCCTCACAGCCGAGAAAGCTTGCAAGCAAGAACATCAACAGAAGACTAACAACTGTTCCGAAAACTCTGGTCATCTCCATCCTCCCTAAGTATCCCAAAAGTATCATATTATTTCAGCTTCATTCGCTCACAGCGGCAAAACCGCATCTGCCGCCTGACTACTATCAAAATACGCCGGAGTATAGACAAAGACCTCCGAAAAATCAAGCGGTTTTTTTGGCTTAGACTCGATGGTCGAATTGCCTCGATTAATACTCTTTGCGCAGCGTATCTTCATTGTAGTTATTAGGACGAATCTCTATGAATTTTGCTTAATGATTTTCTGATGCAGAACAGCAGAAAAGGTGCTCGAAAACCGGCAGAGTACTGTGGCCAGCAAAAGCCAATACTGCTCCAGAGGAAAACCTTCATTGATAGAAGCGTAGTGACCGAATGCTATCCCCATTTGGAACGAATGACCGTTTTTCGGATTCCTGCACTCGATCTGAAGTTGCCGGCCTGCCAACAGCCGATTCACTTCAGATTAGTGATCCCCCGCGCCAGGATCGAGATTCTTGACATCCCGCTTCGCGCAGCCCCGCTGCAGTGAGTCCTCTTCTTCGTCCTCGTCATCCGTGGCCAGTTCTATGCTGATGGCCTTGAGACCTCGGTAGCCCCTTTCCAACTCGAATTCGAGAATGGTACCGATCCTGATGCCGCGAAACTTAATCCCCCTGAGCCACCGCTGGTGGAAAAAGACCTCACTGCCGTCCTCCATCTGGATGAAACCGTATCCATGATCTCGCTCAATCCTAACCACAACTCCTTTAGCCATGCATACCTCAAAGCTGAGTCATCAAAGCTGGGTTATACCAACATTCCCCTAATTCAGACGAAACATAGTCAAAAACATCCAAGGTATCAAGAAAAAACTATACAAATATGGAGATATCAACTTGAGGATTCCCGCAGCCTTCTGCCGTGATAATCGACAAGCCGAACTGCGCGAGCAGGTTTTCCAGAAGCCAATCTGGAACCGTGATCAGAAAAGTCGCAAAGAGAACACTTTCCAGCGTCCATCGACCAGATGAACACCCATCTTATTGTAGAACTGTTTGACAGGTACTACGGTCTTATCTATGAACGATACCTCGACGGTAGCTGTATCTCCAAGAATCTCAACGTCACCGAGGATTATCTGATTCTTGATCCACCTTGTTCGCACATCTCCATCCTTCTGCAGCGAGCTAACAAGCCCCTGTTTGTTTGCGGAAAATGACATAGTGGAGTCGTAAGTGTATATGGAGTTTTCAGTTACCAGTTCATTGAGGTCCAGAAGCTGACTCAGGTAGTCGTAGCTGGTTGTGTCCTCACGCAGCGACTGAAGGAAGTGCTTTACGGTTTCTCGGGGCTCAGGCTCACTTGCGCACGACGCCAGTGCAAACAGGAGCATTGCGATTAACACCAGACGGCAGAGCATACTTCTATTCTTCGGAGATTACCATCGGCTCGAAATGCCAACGCGGTGGCTCGACCCAAGATCGGCATAAGGTACGAAGGCATAATCAAAAACCAGCTTTCTCAACTTCAGTCCGAATCCGAAAGAAAGTCCGCCCCAATTGTCCTTATCTGACCCGGTCTTGAAGTTTCGTCCGAATGTCGAGTAGCCTGCCCTGATTTCGAGCGGATAGAAATTAGTGTAGTTGAGTCCCGCTGCAAAGATAAAGTCGTTGTCAAGAGGTTTGACCGCATCGACCGATACGACGACGGGGGCAGCCTTGAGTTGATGTCCGATACCGGCACGCAGGATCGCAGGCATGGCGTCCTTGTGACCCGATGACAATCCTTTCAACTGAAAACCGAGATTGCTGGCTGATATGCCTATCCGAGTGCGATTATCCTTCAGTCCGTAAAGAAGACCGAGATCAACCGCCAATGCATCCGAACTGTACGCATCAAGGCTCTCGTACACAAACTTGGTTGTGAACCCGAGGCTCAGGCCATTCCAGCGTGGAAGTGAACCCTCGTTCTCGTTGCGCGATTCCGCCAATTCATAATCATCATCGGTCCCACTTATCAATATCCAGGCGCCAGTGAGCGAGAACGCCACGTCGCCACCACCGAATTCACCTGTCCTCAACCCGGAGACATCTGTTCTCGGCGTCGAACCGTAGTTCAGATAGTTGACTGCCACGCCAAGCTTGCCCTTCTTGCCCCACGGCATCAGATAACTCAAATAGCCGGCCTGCATTCCGGCGAGATAATTGTCGTAGCATCCGGAAATCTCTGATCCACTCACCTGGGCAATACCCGCCGGATTGAAATAGAGACCAGCAACGTCATTGGAGAGCCCGGTGTAGGCTCCGCCCATCGCAGAGGCCTTTGCTCCAACAGGAATCTTAAGAAACGGATACGCGTATGTACCAGCCTTGGAATTGATAGCGAGCGAATCGGCGGTGGAGAAAGCCATGAATGCCACCAGACAAGCGATTACGATGTGAGTTTTTGTTTTCATGTCACTTCCCATATTATTATGAAGCTAATATTTCTCAACTCAATGACTGTCGAGTTACCAGTCTTTCACAGTTCTGTTTATTATATCTTCGGCGATTTTCTCTATCGCTCGAGACTTCCCCTCCTCTTCGGTCTCATCATCGGCATGGTAAATTCCGTAACCCGCAAGCGATTCCTCCTCCCAGACGAGGCTTCCGTCCGATTTGTTCAGTCTCACCTTAGCCGTGATGTTCACCTTGTATTCCTGCACCTGATCATTCTCATCGTAAGTATATGCCAATCTCTCGTACCTGAGTATGATTCCCTCAAGAACAGCGTCAGCTTTGGAGCGTGGAGTCACTTTCAGCGTGTTGTCCGCCACGAACCCCTCGATAACACCTGACGTCAGATCCTCGGCGATGCCGTATTCGACTGACTCATTCTCGAATACTGGTACGGCAACGGATTCAATGCCGGAACTCATAGAACCGGAGAATGAATACACTCCGCACCCGCATAGGATAAGAGCAAAGACGAGACTGAGACATAGGATTCTAAGCTTCTCAAACACCATAAGTTAAACACCTCTGAGCAAGAAGAGTTCAGTCATTTCTTTTCTCTCTCAATTGGCTAATCTTCCATTCTTGACGACCTTATCGACAAGATTGCAGCCATATAAATACGGCATCTGTTTGATGTTGTCCGCATTCCAGATGACGAAGTCAGCCTGTTTGCCCGTCTCGATCGAGCCGACCCGACCATCAATATCAAGTGCGCACGCGGAATTGATTGTGACGCAATTGGTTATCTCAGCAGCAGTCATTTTCAACATAACCGCCGCCAGGTTCATTATCATCTGAAGTGAGACCGTCGCCGAGCTTCCCGGATTGAAATCGGTTGCGAGAGCGACCGGCACCCCGCGTTCGATCATTTTGCGCGCTGGTGGTCTCTTCCGCATATCGAGAAAATGTACCGTCCCGGGAAGCAGCACCGCGATTGTACCGGCGTGAGCCATCGCGGAGATGCCGTTGTCCGAAATATCATCAAGATGATCCGCCGACACGGCGCCAAGTTTGGCTGCAAGCTCTGCACCGCCTATGCCGACGATTTCATCGGCGTGAAACTTCAGCTTGAATCCATGCTCCTTCGCCGCCGTTTGGATGCGTTCCGAATCGTCGATCTCGAAAACATCCTTCTCACAGAATATGTCCGAGAAGGTTGCGAGCTTACGTTCCGCTACCGTCGGAATCATCTCGTTGATAAGCAGATCGATATAGCCCGCTTTGTTGTCGCGAAATTCATCCGGAATCTCGTGCGCACCGAGAAAAGTCGGCACAACGTCCATCGGGTGGTTATCTGCCAGCATTTCGATTACTTCAAGCTGCTTGATCTCCGATTCAGTCGACAGTCCATATCCTGATTTAGCCTCGATTGTCGTGGTGCCGTACTGCATCATCATGTCGAGGTATTTCTTCCCGTTCTCGAATAGCGTCTCTTTGGGCGCCTCGCGTAATTTCCTCACCGAGTTTCGTATGCCGCCGCCAGCCTTCGCGATCTCCATGTACGATTTGCCCAAATTACGCATCTCGAATTCTGTCTCACGGGTTGCCGCGAAAACCGGATGTGTGTGCGGATCGATCAGGCCGGGAGTCACTACCTGCCCCTTAGCATCGATAGTCGCGCAGTCAGCATCAATTTCTCTCTCGACATCTTCAGTTGTCCCCACAGCGACTATGGTTCCCTGATCGCAGGCAACCGCGCCGTTCTCGATAATCTCAAGGTGATTTAGACTTTCGCCGATGATCGGCCCCGGTTTATCGCGACGACACGTGACAAGCTGGCCTATTTGTCTGATCAGCAAATCTGCGTGCATACTTAGTCCAGCATCGGAATCTTGATGTTCTTCTCTTTGGCGCAGGCAATCGCCTTCTCGTAGCCGGCGTCGGCATGCCGCATGATACCGCTTCCGGGATCGGTCGTCAGGACACGTTGCAGCCGCTCGTCCATCTCTTTCGACCCGTCGCAAACGACAACCATACCGGCATGAATCGACAGACCCATCCCGACGCCTCCGCCATGATGAATCGACACCCATGATGCGCCTGAGCAAATATTCAGCATGGCATTGAGAAGCGGCCAGTCTGCAATCGCATCGGAGCCGTCCTTCATCGATTCGGTCTCGCGATATGGCGAGGCGACCGAGCCGCAGTCGAGATGATCTCTCCCGATCACGATAGGGGCTTTGATCTTGCCCTGGCGGACGAGGCTGTTGATTATCTGTCCAAACCTTGCGCGTTCGCCGTATCCAAGCCAGCAAATCCTCGATGGAAGCCCCTGGAATTTGACGAGTTTGTGCGCCAGTTCGATCCAGTTGCAGAGTGGCTTGTTGTAGGCGAATTCCTTTAGAATGACCTCGTCGGTCAAATATATGTCCTCCGGATCGCCGGAAAGCGCTGCCCAGCGGAAGGGGCCTTTGCCTTCGCAGAATAGCGGGCGAATGTATGCCGGGACGAATCCGGGAAAATCGAATGCGTTCTTCAAACCGGCTTTCTGAGCTTGACCGCGCAGGTTGTTGCCGTAATCGAACACGACCGACCCGGCTTTCTGCAGGTCGAGCATCGCCTGAGTGTGGACAACCATCGATTCGTACGCGCGTTTGATATACTCATCCGGATCGCTCTTGCGAAGTTTCAGCGCGTCCTCGTATGGCATTCCATGCGGGACATAGCCGTTCAGTTCGTCATGCGCCGAGGTCTGATCGGTTACGATATCGGGTGTGACACCCTTCTGGACAAGCTCGGGGAAAACATCAGCCGCATTGCCGACTAAGCCGACCGAAAGCGGTTCTTTCTTCTTTCTTGCCTCATCGATCCATGCGAGTGCTTCGTCGAGATTCTTGGTCTTCTTGTCGCAGTACGCGGTCGTAAGTCTTTTGTCGATTCGGCTTTCGTCGACTTCTACACAGAGCATCGTCGCGCCGTTCATCGTTGCGGACAACGGCTGCGCGCCGCCCATTCCGCCCATGCCGCCAGTCAGGATGAATCTGCCGGAAAGATCGCCTCCGAAATGTTGTTTGCCGCACTCTGCAAATGTCTCGTAGGTCCCCTGAAGGATGCCTTGCGTGCCGATATATATCCATGACCCGGCGGTCATCTGGCCGAACATAATCAGGCCGAGTTTATCGAGTTCGCGGAAATGCTCCCATGTTGCCCATTGCGGGACGAGATTCGAATTCGCGATAAGCACACGCGGGCAGTGCTCCCATGTCCTGAAGATTCCGACCGGCTTACCGGACTGCACGAGAAGGGTCTCG
>DAOVLC010000132.1 GCA_030631455.1 Candidatus Zixiibacteriota bacterium | reverse complement strand
GAGGTCCTGACATCGAAGAAACCTACGGAGTATTTGACTCCACCATCCACATTGTGCAGTGAAATTAGTCCAAGATTTGACGGAATTGTTCTCAAGTGCCTGCAGAGAAGTCCGGAAGACAGGTACCAGACGGCAGTACAGCTAAAGAATGAGCTTTTGTCAGTGATGCAGGACATGACTACAAGGCGCGAGACAGAGGGTGAAGCTACCCGAAGAATCGGCACCAGTTTTGTGGGCAAGTATGTCTTTCTCGATACTTTGCAGGAATCACAATTCGGGGCAACATACCTTGTTAAGAACACCGAAAACAATAATCTCTGCATTATCAAGAAGCTCTGCAAGAAAATGGGCGGTATACGCGAAGCCAGAGAACTGTCAAAGTTAGCACATCCAAATCTGATCAAAATCTACGGTGTTGGCTCAGACACCGAAAAGGGAATACTCATTACCGAATACGCTGAAGGAGGATCACTTGCTGATCGCCTCATAAAGCCATACCCGCTGAATATCGCCGCTCGAATATTCCGGCAAATCGCATCCTGTCTGGCTTATGCCCACAGAAACGGAATCATCCACGGAAACCTGCGCCCAACAAACATTCTGTTCGATAAAGCTAATAATGTTAAGCTGACCGATTTCGCCATGCCGGAACACTATCTCAGAAATCGAGACAACTGGTACAGCGCGCCTGAGCGCAAAAGGTCACGAGCAGCGGATATCTACGCCGCTGGCGTCATCCTGCATCAATTACTCACATCCAAGCTTCCTGACATTCGAGCCGGGGGTGAGATAGGATGGATATCAAGAAGCTCGAACATTCGCTTTGCAATGCTGAACTTGGTAAGCCAGATGTTGGAAGCAAACCCTTCCAGGCGACCATGTTCGTTCGATGCGATATTGAGCAGTATGGAAAACCAGCAGCAGTCTAAAACTGGCCCACACATTTCTTCGCCGGAAGAAACTGTAGTTGGCTAGTGCCGTGTCTCCTTCTCAATCCTCTTTAACCTTGACACATAGGAACCCATTTAGCGATATTCGTGTATCAATCCTGAAGGAAGGGGTTTGTTATGTTAGAAAGAAAATTAACTGTCATACTCGCGGTTGTGATGTTCCTGCTATGTTCAAGTATAGGTGTTGCCGCCGACGAAAGTCCTGTGCTCGGCGCTATGCAAGAAGAGATGCTTCGCTCGATGGATAAGCTCGAATTGGAAGGCTTCGAGACGCCGTATTTCATCGCGTATTCGCTGAATGAGTTGTATCACACGGCCATGTCTGCCACTTACGGCGCGCTTGAGAATTTCAGTGAATCGCATACGAGGTATATTTCAGTCGATTTGCACGTCGGTGACTACCAGTTTGACAACACGCCGTCCGGAGCAGAGTTCTTCTATATGCCGGACTACTACGACCGATTCTCCAGTCGTCTGATGCGGGCGCCGGTCGATGATGATTTCGACGTCCTGCGGCACAGGCTGTGGCTTCTGACAGACGGAAGATTCAAGCAGGCGCTCGATGTGCTCAACAAGAAGAAAGGCGAGTTGATCAGCAAGGTCGAGGAAGAGGATCGCCCGGACGATTTTTCACAGGAGACGCCATCGGTTAGGATCGACCCGCTCAAGACGCTCGAACTCGATACGGACAAATGGAACAAAGGTATCCAGACCGTGTCGGCGATGTTCAAGAGGTATCCGGAGATTTTGACATCGAGCATATCGCTCGCTGCAAGCCTGCGAAATCAATTCATGGTCAACACGGAGGGTTCCAAGCTTCAGCTTTCCGACTACTATTTCACCATCTCTGTGACTGCTAACGCGAGGTGCGACGACGGCATGAACGTCTACAATATCCATACCTGGAAAGCGTCAACGCTTGCCGATCTGCCGACATTCTCCGAAATCCAGAGCGAAACCCAGAAGCTCATTGATGACCTGCTCGCCCTTCGGGGGGCCGATCCGACCGACCCGTACAGCGGCCCGGCTATAATCGTCAACGAGGCCGCCGGTGTGTTTTTTCATGAGGCGCTCGGTCATCGTCTTGAGGGGCATCGCCTCCGCAACGAGCGCGAGGGGCACACCTTCAAGGGTAAAGTTGGCCAGAAGATCATCCCCGAGTTTCTGTCGGTGTTCGATGACCCGACTTTGAAAGAGTACGACGGCACACCCCTCTACGGTCACTATGAGTACGATCAGGAGATGGTGAAGGCTCAGCGAGTTGAGCTTGTAGAGGACGGCGTTTTGAAGGGTTTTCTGATGTCCCGTTTGCCTGCTAAGGAGTTCCCTAAGTCGAACGGGCATGGTCGCGCCGACATGTACTCGAAGCCGGTCTCGCGAATGGGAAACCTGATTGTCACAACGAACGATGCGAAGAGCTATGACGAGTTGATCGATATGCTGGTCGAAGAATGTGTCGCACAGGAGAAGGAATACGGACTGATATTCGAAGTGCTCTCCGCGGGAGAGACAAACACTTCCGGTTATGGTGTGCAGTCCCTGAAATGCCGGCCTGTGATGGTCAGGAAAATATATGTCGAGGACAGGCGGACAGAGCTTGTTAGGGGTGTCGAGCTTATCGGAACCCCGCTGAACATGCTCGAGAATGTAATCGCGGCAGGTGATGATCCCGCTGTTTTCAACGGTGCATGCGGCGCTGAGTCCGGATCGATTCCGGTGTCGTCAGTCGCACCGAGTATATTGATATCGAAGCTTGAGGTTCAGAAATCGACCCAGAAATCGAGACGGCCACCGATCCTGCCACCGCCACTTTTCGATTGACATACGCGGATCGGTAACGTCCTGACTATGGGCCGTATGCAGCATGGAAGGCGCAAATCGTAACGTTGACGCGAGGATATCTTAATGAAGTCAGTTGGATATGAGACTTTTTTGATGCTGGTGACTCTGCTGGCTCTTGGGTTAGGTTGTAGCGATGACAGTGGCACAGGGCCGGGGCCCGTGAAAGCTAACAGAGTGTGGGTTGACATGGTCACGGCAACTACCAATGATGACTATGTCCGCGTGAACGTTCGTTTCGCCAACCTCGAACCTCTTTTCGCCATCGAAATCCCGCTCTATGTCTCTGGCAGCGGTTTCGAAATCGACTCGGTGTCGTTCGTCGGGAGCAAGGTCGCAGATGTGTTTTTCCCAACAGGGATAATCGACGATTTCGCTCAGACTGTTGATCTGGTCGCCCAGGCTGACACTTCGTATATTCAACCGGGTGAAGGTCTTTTCGCCAGCCTGTACTTCACGCTCTTTGAACAAGCACGCGAGCAGGTGTTGATAATCGACACTCTGACCCTAAGTGAGAGATACCTGTTGTACGTCGATTCTACAGGAGACGGAGAGATTACGCCGGAGTTTGTAGCCGGTGAAATCTCTGTGCTGTTCTAAAATCAGGCGGAGTGGCGCGTCAAAAGTCCGAAATCTTTGCCGACAATATGAATATGCAGATAACCAAGCTCATTAGCATTCTTCCGTATGTCATGGTGCCGCTGATCCTGTGCGTTGCCTGCAGTGACAAGGGCGGTGGGCCTCCGGATGGACCGGATGACCCGGATAAGAGCATAGTGCGGGTGGACAATGTTTCTACAATTGCGGGCAATCATGTGAAGGTCGATATTTATGCCGTGGTTGCCACCCGGTCGCTGGGTGTCAGACTGCCACTGAAGCTGTCGAGTAATGGTCTAGACATTGACTCCGTATCGTTCAGAGCAACAATGCTCGCAGAGGAACCGATTACAGGCTCGGTTGTGATCGATTCATCCGGCAAGACCGTTCGCATTGTGAGAGAGTACCTCGAGCCTGACATCATCGAACCAGACTCAGGCGTTCTTGTTTCTCTCCACATTACACTCGATGATACCTTGACCGCGCAGATCATAGAAGTGGACACGACAATCGGGAATTTCTGGTTCACGGATGATAGGGGAGTACAATCAATACCTGAGTTCACGCCGGGACTGATACATGTGTCCGAGAAGAGCAGTGTCTGGGCGGACACCGTCGACGTTACAGCCGGGGACAAGGCCAGGGTTGATGTTCTCGCGGTGTTGAGGAGCCCCGTACAGGGCGTCAGTCTTCCCTTGAAACTCTCAGGAACCGATTTCGTCGTGGATTCAGTGTCTTTCGTGGGAACCATGTTGGAGGCCAGACCGCTTCTGCGTCGGCTGAGCATCGACGACTCTCACGCCGAGGCGATATTCATAGACATGTTCAGGACATACCAGTCGTCAGACTACATTGAACCTGGTTCCGGCCTGCTCATGTCAATCTTCATTGCCATAGCTGATTCCGCCGAAGCGCAGACTATAGAAATCGACACTGTCACAATCGAGAATAACAGTTTTCTGATTGTCGATACGACATTCGTAAGCGTTGGCAGCGTACCGTTTTTCACTCCGGGCGTCATCAACGTAACTCCAACGCCCCCCGGAACTCGTAATCATTAGGCTTCAACCGGTAGCGGCCCCACCCGGTCTCAGATTCTCCTTGACCTGATTAGCTGTTATCGTTATCAAACAGACTCACTGTTTGACGCGATTGGGTGGGTTACGGAACAGATGTTTACTCTTAACAGACTCCTCTTTGGACGGTATAAGTCACTCGACACCCCGATCCACAGGCTCGATCCGAGAGTCAAGCTGATCTGGACGTTCGCTGTGATGGCTCTGCTGGCTTTTACCCTTGATGCGCTTGTGTATGTCGGAATTACGGTATACCTGCTCACACTTGCGGTCATGTCGCGACTCCCGAGGGAGAATGCCCTACCGGCCGCGAAATCGTTTCTGATTCTGTTTACGATAACCTTTGTGCTGCATGTTCTCTTCGCACCATCCGGTGGGAAAGTGTTCTTCGAAATTGCGGGAGTGAAAGTAAGCTCTCTCGGTGTTCAGAACGGCTTACTATACTCATACAGGATATTCCTGTTCCTTCTGACAGCGATGGTCGCGAACCTGACAACATCGCCGGTTCACATGACAGATGGAATAATGAAGTTGATCAGACCGCTCCGTTTCATACGAGTGCCGGTGAGCGAGATTTCTGTGATGATCTTCATCGCACTCAGGTTCATTCCGATTCTCTCGGACGAAGCTCGAACAATCCGTGCCGCTCAGCTTTCCAGAGGGCTGAGACAGGGAAGAGGCATTATCGGCCGTATGAGAACAGTCACCCCCTTGTTGCTGCCGCTTTTTCTCGGTGCCATTCGTCGAGCAGATCATCTGGCACTCGCCATCGAGAGTCGCGGTTATCGAAAGGGTGTTATACGGACATCACTGACCGATCTCAGGATCAGCAGGGCTGATGTGCTGTTCGCGGTATCGTTCGTCATTATCACAACAGGGATTCTGCTT
>DAOVLC010000231.1 GCA_030631455.1 Candidatus Zixiibacteriota bacterium | reverse complement strand
CTTCCCCCTGATAATCCAAATTCTATGACGTTCAGATTATGGCAGAAGCACCTAAGAGTGCGTAATACGGCGAAGAGACGAGAATTGAGGGAAGAGCAGGAGAAGAAAATCATTGACCATCTGCAGCCCTACATAGATGCGATACGAGAAAAGGATGAATCATAGTGCTACTGTGAGAAGGTCGACCACGAGCGGCGAGGCACCCACTACTCTCTCCCATAAGGACTGTCATGTGTTATCGAGTTTTTTCCCTCATTATCATTTGACAAACTGTCGTATATATATATATTCGGGGTCGACATAGTGGGGGTGTAGCTCAGTGGTAGAGCATCTGCCTTTTAAGCAGAGGGCCGAAGGTTCGATCCCTTCCACCCTCATGTTGAAAAACATGAGATGGCGGAAACGCTGCCCACGATATATAGAATGCGCCATTAGCTCAGCTAGGTAGAGCAGCTGACTCTTAATCAGCGGGCCGGAGGTTCGATTCCTCCATGGCGCATTTTTTTGTTGCCGCAACGCATGCCGAAAGGTTTCGCCATGATTGATTTCGAATCGGTCGAAGTCCTCAGTTTCGATGATACCGGGAATCTGACAATCCTGCGATATTGTCCTTGCGCTGCCGACTTCAGATGTGTTATTTGGCGAGACTTTGAGGCACAGCAGAACATAAGGAGCACCTAATGAGCGCACAATCAATTTCAGTCTACAGTTTAGTCAAACCGACCAGCCGGATAGCGGAGATACCGATTCTCGTCGGATTCAATCTCCTTCTTGTGGCATGCGCCTATATTTCTATCAACCTTCCATTCTCGCCGGTTCCAATCACCGGGCAGACGTTCGGTGTGCTGTTGATCGCAATGGCACTCGGACGAGTGCGGGGAATGGCGGTTGTCGCAGCCTATTTGCTCGAGGGCGCTGCCGGTCTTCCAGTATTCGCAGGCGGCAAAGCCGGCGCAGCGTGGCTAATCGGTCCGACCGGCGGCTATCTGATCGGATTTCTCGCAACTGCATTTATCGCCGGTTATCTCGCAGACCGCGGATGGGACAAGAGCTATCTCAAGTCCGTAGTGGCAATGACCATAGGAACGGCTGTTATATTCGTATGCGGCTTGGCCTGGTTGAGCGGATTTGTGCCAAATTCGGCGATTCTCGCAACCGGATTTGTGCCGTTTTTACCGGGCGCCATAGTCAAGATCGGCCTTGCGGCTGTAATCCTGCCGTCCATTTGGAAATTCGTAAAGCGTTAGAAGCGGCAAACATATTCTGACTCTACGCGTGGAGCATCCAGCTTTCAACTGTCGTGCTGGAGGTTCGATTCCGTCAAACTGCGGTTTTTTTGTTGAAGTCACGCGCAACCTCGGCTATCGTTTATACGTAGGTCTATCAAGATGGGGGATCCGTGCCCCGTGTCGCTTCTCGGACGGTGTCAGTATTGGCTGGTTATCTCTGATCGGCCAGTGCAGACCCGGACAGTCGAATTGCGGCACATGCCGGGAAGGAGGGATCGACAATGTCATTAGATTACGTCAAACTCGCAACTCAGTCTCTCAAGAACGCCTGGGAACACAAGTTTCTCTGGCTATTTGGTCTTTTCGTAGCGGGATCCGATTTTTCGGGCATATTCAATCTGCTCGGAAGGGTACCTTCGGATCGCGATTTCTCAAGGCGTATGGACTTTGACTTTCACGACTTCAGAGATCTTGAGGATATCCTGCCGTTCGGCATCGACTTGAAAGTTATCCTGATGCTGATCGCTGCCGCCTTTCTCCTTTGGCTCTTCTTCTTGATCATGAGCTTTCTCTCCGAAAGTGCTCTGATTCAGGGAATATCGCGAAAGCAGCTCGGACAACCGGTGAGCTTTGGGGAATGCTGGTCAAAAGGTGTCGATAGATTCTGGCGCGTACTCGTTGTCCTGGTCCTAGTCGGGCTGGCAATGGCTATTCCGATTGTTTTTGTCATCCTACTGTTGATTCCCGCGTTCATCGTATCGCCAATACTGGGTGTAGTGCTGTTGCTCTTAATAGTACTACCTGTCATCTTCGCGGTGATCTTCGTCGCCGAATCTATCTGTGCCTGGGGTATACGATTCGCCGTGCTCGATGATGTCCAGTGTTTCGATGCTATCGGCAAGGGCTGGCAAATGCTGCGGGAGAATTTTGGAAAGACGTTCGGTGTGGCACTGACGACTACAATCGTCCAGATTGTATTCGGGATTGCTTGTCTCATCGGAATTCTGGTCATCGCAATCCCATTCATCCTGATAGGTCTGGGCAGTCCGGTCGGTGCGATAGTCATGGGGGCACCGTTTCTTCTGATTATCATTGTTGTCATAAGCGCATATATTGGCCTATTCAAGAGCTCTATATGGACTATCGCATACATGCAGATAACCGGAAAGGCTGAGTCTGCTACACCAGCCACAGTCGACACGGGCACGATATCAGAAGGTCTGGACGAGATAGACAGCCCGGCATAAGCAGCGACCGCTTCAGAGACTAAGATGCAAATATGCGCAGCGCGTAAGTATCTGTGTAGCACCACCTTAGCTTCACATAAACTGCGACAGGCCTTCATCGCGGGAAGATTTGATTAGCAATCCGCAACACGCGTAACCGCTTGACATATTCGACTAATTTAGTATACTAAGATCGGTTACATGCTATTGAGCGGTATCTAAATACCAGCCAGGTGACCACCGCGCTTGACAACGAGAACTGTGTATCATGATCTTTAGATCTCACCACATACAGAAATACAATCCGGGAGGATAAGACGTGTCTATAAAAGCTGTTATAGCAGTGTCGCTGATGATCTTCATCGCGGCGACAGCGAGCGCTGCAGATTTATACAAAGCTAAAGTGACCAGCAATCTTGATGCATGGACTCTGTCAGCATCCGGAGTCGAAGGAATCGTCAGACTTTCTGACGGCTACCTTGTGCTTACGGAAACCGAGTCAGCGGACATGCTTCTCAATTCAGGGCTTGATGTGATATTTGTCGCTGAAAATGTACAGAAAGATATGCTGGCAATCGACAAGCGAACGGATCGCCAGAATGTCGAGAAATATCCTCTCATATTTGAGCAGGACGGGGTACGGCTCTTCAGAGTTAACTTCGCAGAACTGTCTCGTTCGCGTGAACCACTCGAACTTGTGCCGATTCTAATCGAGAACATGAAGTTCGAATACAGGGAGCGTATCGTTCTTGACAAGAGAGGGTTCACTCTTACGCCCGACATCGATTCCATTATCAATCTCGTGAAACGAGATTCCCTGGAGTCGTACCTGTATCACCTTCAGTCTTACAACGGTAGGGTGGCAGGTACCGCCTCGAACTACGAGTCCGCCGACTGGATCAAAGCCAAATTCGAGGAATTCGGTTACGAATCGGTATCCTTCGAGGACTTTTGGGAAGACATTTACAGCATTCCTACTCTCTGCAGAAATGTCGTAGCAGTCAAGACCGGATCGGTGTTCCCCGGCAAGCAAATTGTTGTTGGAGCACATCGTGACGCTGTTCCCGGCTCCCCCGGAGCCGATGACAACGGAACCGGAACTGCCGCAGTACTGGAAATCGCGCGCGTAATGATGAATATCGATACTGAAATCACGCTGGTTTTCATCGCTTTCGATGCCGAAGAACAGGGTTTGAACGGCGCTTGGGATTACGCCAATGCAGCGGCGGCGCGTGGCGACAGCATTATCGTGATGCTCAATATGGATATGATAGGATATTATACTAACGACTGGAACGCATACGTATCCTATGGATGGGACGACTATTACGCTCAACTTCTGATAGATCTCGCTTCAACATATGTCGGTCTCAATGGTATCCCGGCCGGAACCTCTTCGAGTTCCGACCATTACGCATTCCAGCAAAACGGCTACGACGTTGCCTATGCGCACGAATACTACTTCTCGTCCGTCTACCACACTTATCAAGACAGCACCTCGTATGTCAACTTCGATTACATGACTCGCATTGCAAAGAGCATGACAGCCTTGGTTGCTCAACTCAACAGCGACGATAGAGATCTGGACGACATCCCCAATTTTGCAGACAATTGCCCGGACAATTACAATCCGGGTCAGGATGACTCTGACATTGATGGTGTCGGGAATGTCTGCGACAACTGCCCCGATCTTTATAATGCAAATCAGTATGACGAAAACCATGACGGTGTAGGAGACATGTGCGACGGACTGATGCACATCATAACATACGATCCCCCGGATGGATATCTCGGAGAGCCATATTCCTTCCAGTTTGATGCCATCGGAGGCGTTGAACCG
>DAOVLC010000201.1 GCA_030631455.1 Candidatus Zixiibacteriota bacterium | reverse complement strand
TAGGCCATGCCCTGTGAATTGCGGATTTTCATGCCGCCGCACTCGGTATTATAATACGCTGACACATTGGGGTAGAGATAAAACGCTCCCTGAGGCTTGTAACACGAAGTACCGGGAATGCGGTTCAGCTTTGCAAGCATGTAGTTGCGCCGAGCCTGAAACTCTGCGACCATCTGACTGGTCGCCGAACTGTGACCGGACAGAGCCTCAGCCGCAGCCTTCTGTGCAATCGAGTTGGCGTTGGAAGTGGAGTGAGACTGCGCGATAGACATTGCGGATATAATCTCGCGCGGCCCTGCAGCATAACCAATTCGCCAGCCGGTCATCGAATATGCCTTCGAGACGCCGTTGATGATGACAGATCTCTCCTTGATTTTCTCACTAAGCGATGCTACAGAGCAGAATTGGAAGTTGTCGTAGACTACCTTCTCGTAAATCTCGTCGGCGACAATGAGCAGTCCTTCCTCTACCGCGGCTTCACAGACTTCCATCAATTGTTCACGGGTGTACGCAGAACCGGTTGGATTGCTCGGGTTATTGATAATGATCGCCTTGGTGGTGCCGCTGATGTTCGCTTTCAGTTCGTCTGATGTGATCCTGAATCCGTTTTCCTCGCGTGCATGCACGAACACCGGGTTGCCGTCTGCCATTTTGACCTGATCCGGGTAGGAGACCCAGTATGGTGCCGGTATTATGACTTCTTGATCACGATTGAGGATGGAGATGAAGAGATTGTAGAGGCAATGTTTGGCACCTGAACATACGATGATCTCGTTTTTCTGATACTCCAGACCGTGATCCTCTTTGAACCGGAGGCGAATCGCCTCTTTTAGCTCCGGGATTCCGTCATTAGCTGTATACTTCGTGAAATTGTCGTCAATCGCTTTCTTCCCGGAGTCTTTTATGGTGTCGGGCGTTGGGAAGTCCGGTTCACCTACCGAGAAATCGACAACATCGATTCCCGCAGCTTTCATGACCTTCGCTTTGGCGCTAATCCGCAGAGTTGGCGACATCTCCAGGCACCCGATCCTATTGGAGATCATCGTCTATTCCTTGTCCTGTCCACTTGATACAGACCCGGCCTCGGCTGCATCGTCTTTACTCTTTTCAGCCATTTTCTTAACCCAGTCTTCGAGATCGAAGCCGGAGAGAGACTTCACGACAGTCGGCAATTGTGACATCATTGATGCAATCTCGCCCGTGATCTTCGAGGTGCCCATTTTCCCGTCATTGGAGACCATTACGATCTTGTCGACTTTGGAGATCGGCGCGGCCATTTCGCGAGCGAGGTCTGGCAGTTTCTCGAACATCATCTGCAGCAGCGCAGGTTGGGAATACGAGTTCCAGGACTCGGCCTTCTTGCGAAGTGCATCAGCTTCGGCTTCACCGATCTTCTCTACGAGTTCAGCCTCGACAATTCCCTGTATGCGCTTAGCCTCAGCCATTCCTTTCGCTTCAGCTCCGAGACGGTATTGCTCGGCTTCGGCTGGCTGGCGCACAGTTGCCTCGAGCTCCTGCTTGACCCTGTCGATCTCCTTCTTTTCCAACTCGACAGCAGAGTCTTTCTCGATCAGTTTGACTTTTGCCTCTTCGGCCTTGAGTTCCTGGTTAAGCTTGTGGCGCTCCAACTCGTATGAGAAATCCGCATCGGCTTTCTTGCGATTGAGGTCTGTTTGCAGTTCAGCCTTTTTCAGATCGAGGTCCTGGTTTGCCTCTGCGACCTCAGTATCAGCTACAATCTTGGCGATGTCCCCTTCTTTTTTCGCCTCGGCTGATTTGATGATCGCATCTCGGGCCGCTTCCGCCTCGGCTACTTCGGCGTCGCGACGAACCTCGACGATCTTCGGTTTTCCGAGCGCTTCAAGGTATCCCGATGGGTCGGTGATCTCTTTGAGGTTGAAGGAGAGCAGTTTCAAACCCATATTGGAGAAATACGCGCCGACGTCGTCGAATACCTTGGCCGCGAAATCTTTGCGATTCTTGTTCAATGATTCCAGATTCATTGTGCCGATCAACGCCCGCGTCGAACCTTCGAGTGTGCGGAGTGCGACGTCGCGGATATCGGTCACCGGTTTACCGAGGAATTGCTCTGCTGCCAGATGAATCGATGTTTCGTCCCCCGCGATCTTGACCTCAGCAGCAGCACGCACAGTGGAACGAATTCCATTGGTTGAGATGGCGTCGTCTATCTGGATATCCATTGGGATGATTTCCAGTGGAAGTATCTGTGCTTGTTCGACGAACGGCTTCACAAAAGTACCGCCGCCTATACGGATGCGATACCCAACTTCCTTTGCCGTTCCGTCCGGCATTGTCACTGATCGTTTCTTGCCACCCGAGATGATAAGCACCTCGTTCGGGCCAACCTTGTGGTAGTTCTTCAGAACCACCAATATGACCGCCGCTGAAACGATTACGACGGCAATAACAACAATTATAAGGGGACTCACTTTTTGCTCTCCTTCAAAAAGTTGAAAAGGCGGCCAAAGATCGCCGCCTAATTACTATTCTCACAAGCAAAATAACACTTTGCCGCAACCGCTGTCAACCTTTCTTTGAGTAATTTGGCCGAAACTCGTGAAAATTATCACATTCATGCGAGCGGCTTACTCTCTCGGTATTCAAGGGGTAGTACCATAAGTTATTGTTTTGCATGTTATTGCTGTGTATCGTTGCGGGGGGTGCGGGCTACCCGCGACTATGCAGATCGGATACTACAGCAGTGCACAAGAGAAAAGAGATTTTCGATATAATGCAGCCTTCAGGGTGAGTCGGCGCTTAGGTCTTTCGTTTGAGGACGGTATTCACTGCTTCGACGATATTCACATCTCTGAGACCGAATTCTGTCAGCAGTTCCATTCCCGGACCTGACATTCCGAATCGGTCCTTGATTCCAATGAATTCGATCGGTACGGGGCAGTGTTGCGCGAGTACTTCGGCAACGGCGCTGCCCATTCCGCAGTGTATCTGATGCTCTTCAGCCGTAACAACAGCGCCGCAAGTCTTCGCTGCATCTGTCAGAATATCCATGTCTATCGGCTTAACCGTATGGATGTTTATCACTCTTGCGCTGATCCCCTGATCTGCAAGCATCTCGGCAGCGAGAAGCGCCTCGTATACCATGACACCGCACGCAACTATCGCAACATCCGTCCCGTCTCGAAGCAGGACACCCTTACCGATCTCGAATGTTGAGTGCTCGTCCGTGACAAGCGGTATGCTTGCCCGTCCCAGTCTCAAATAGCAGGGGCCATTCAGAGCAGCGGTAGCTTTCGTCGCTCTCTTCGCCTCCCAGTAATCACACGGAATGATGACAGTCATATTGGGCAGGACACGCATCAGTCCGAGTTCCTCGAGCGCCTGGTGACTGGCGCCATCCTCGCCGGTCAGTATGCCACCGTGGCTGCCGGCGATTTTGACATTGAGGTTACCGTAGCAGATCGTAGTCCTGATCATGTCGAGACATCGGGTCGAGGCGAAACAGCCATAGAGGGCATAGAATGGGATCTTCCCGACGAGCGAAAGTCCTGCGGCTATATTACATGCGTTCTGTTCCGCAACACCGCAGTTGATGAACCTCTCGGGGAATTCATCGGCGAAGTAGTTGACATTGACGGAACCCTTGACATCAGATGTCACTGCGACTATGTCGGGATTCTCGCGGCCCAGTTCCAGCAGCGCCTCTCCGAAGCCTTGACGAGTTTTCTTTTTGTCTACCGAAGTGCGTTCCATAACAATCATCGTCACTCCTCAATTTGACAGCAGGCGCTGTGTCCATTCGTCCAATGTCGTTCCAAGCTCGCCCAAAGCCAGTTCACCCTGTTCAGGATTCGGAGGCATACCGTGCCACCCGTGGTCGTTCTCCATGAAGGAAACGCCCTTACCCATCGTTGTACTGGCGATTATGATCGTCGGCTTTCCTTTGAATTTGGCCGCCGAATCGAAAGCGCCGAGAATTTGCCCCATGTCGTGTCCGTCTATTTCGATAACGTTCCAGTTGAACGCCCGATACTTATCGACGATAGGATGAATATCCATGATATTCTCTACGGTACCATCGATCTGGCAGTGATTATAATCGAGGATCGCACAGAGATTGTCGAGCTTGAAATTGGCGGCTGCCATCGCCGCCTCCCAGATTGAACCCTCCTGGTGTTCGCCATCGCCGTTGATGCAATACACCCGGTTCGGCTTGCCGTCCATCTTGAATCCGCTTGCGATGCCGACAGATATGGAAAGTCCCTGGCCGAGTGATCCGGTCGATGCTTCAATTCCGGGCGTGTCGAGCATGTTGGGATGTCCCTGAAGGTGGCCATCGATCTTGCGGAACTTCATTAGATCTTTCAGCGGGAAATAGCCGCACTCAGCTAAAATCGAGTAATTGACCGGAGTCACATGCCCTATCGAATAGATAACCATATCACGATTAGGATCGGAAGGATTGGCTGGGTCGTGATTTAGCACATTAAAGTAGAGAGCGGTCGCAAAATCCGCGCATGAGAGCGGCCCACCGGTGTGACCCGATTTGGCCTCTACCAGCATGGTTATGATGTCCCTCCGTATCTCGAAGGCTTTCTT
>DAOVLC010000204.1 GCA_030631455.1 Candidatus Zixiibacteriota bacterium | reverse complement strand
GCCCTTGATTTCCGGCAGAATGTTCGGAGTGTCGGCATATGACAGTTCTCCCTGCGGTACTATGGCGTTGATTCCAAGCGCTGTAAGTTGTTCGGTTACCTCTCGCGAACGAAAATACGGATTGACGATGTCCAGATCGGCGATGGCGACCGGTTCGGATTGCGAGGCAACCAGGTGCCTGCTGAGATTCACAGCAACCTCGGACTTCCCGCTACCGTAACCACCTACTATTATTATGATTCCTTTTGAGAAAGATGGGAGTAGAAGCTGTCTATTCGATTTACTCATTAATACAAAAGAATCCAAAGCCAATCACCAATCATAGCCGAAATACCGGCATTCAATCGCCAAAACAAGAGCTGTCAGACCCTGCATATCCATCAGGATATCGGCCTGACCGAATAAAGCGACCAAGGGGACAGATGTCAAGCGTTCTGTAAAGAAAGGAGAAGATTCGATGTCATTGACCGGGAATTTCCGCGTAAAGTCAGCAAATGCCAAAACTATTGACACGATTGTATCTCAAAGCTATATTCCCGCATGAAAATGTGTCAAGAGAACGGAGAATCTGAGTTGGCATTTAACCCTGAAATAATGTGAGGACATATGCAATTCCGGCGATTCCTTGAAATTCTAACACAGAGACTGCTTATTCCCGGGACAATCATCCTCTTAGTCTCCTTGCTTGCGCTGTCAGTTGGATGCGGCAAAGATAAGGAGACTGAGGAAGGCACCGATACGTCTTCGGTAGGAGAACGAGTAGAAGTAAGTCGAGAGTACTTCGCCAACTGGCTGAGACACTCGAGCAAGGTATTTGAACTGCGCTACCCACAGAACGAGGAACTCCACGGCCGGATTGAAGGAATCGGTCAGAAATTGGATACGATAGTTGTCTTTAATGCAATGTACTTTAGCCAGAGGCCTCCCGATAAGATCTACGTTATGATGTTCCCGAACAAGTTTGAGGCAGAAGAAGTTCTGGGACGAGAAGTACCATTTGTGTCGGGAGACACAATATTCTACGAGATGTTTGCGCCGCTTGGAACTGGTATCACTGAGCTGATGCTTAACCGTGTGAATCCGGGTGGGTCGAAGTTCGCTTTCGTAAACGAGGGGCTTCCTACGCTTCTCGACTTCTCCGGAGAAGACTACCATGAGAAAGCACTTGGCTTCATCGAGAGTGGAGAGGCGATTCCGGTGGCAGATATGGTCGACAACGACAAATATACGAGAATGCCAAGGCAGTTACGCAGAGAACAGGCCGCCTCGTTTCTCGGGTTTCTTTCATACAACTATGGTCCCAAACCGATAATTGGGTTGCTCAAGCAGGACATATCCGCCAACGGTATCCTGACAATTGCGACCAAGAAGAATCTCAACATACTCGAAGCTGAATGGAAGAATGATCTTCCGAGACTTGCCGCTCTCGATTCGCTGGAAACGCAGCCATGACGGAGAGTGCCTGGAAAACAAGCATCACGAATATCGGTCCGGGGAAGATCGAGATTCGCGGCTATCCCATCGACCAGTTAATGGAGAAGAAGAGCTTCGCTGAGACGATATTCCTCGTACTTAAGGGAGAACTGCCGACTGAGGCTGAATCGGAGATGTTCGAGGCAATATTGATATCATCGGTCGATCACGGCATTTCACCACCATCCGTGCTCGGAGCGAGAAACAGCATTTCTGCCGGGAATCCTTTGAACGCGGCTGTTGCAGCAGGAGTCCTGTCCATAGGTGATATTCATGGAGGGGCTATCGAACAGGCCGCAAAGATTATGCAGGAATGGGCGAAGAAAGATGGAGCGTCGAAAGATCTCGCCCAACAGCTTGTTGACGATTTCTCGTCGAAAAAGAGGCGAATGCCCGGTTTCGGACATAGGCTCCACAAAACCGACCCGCGCACACTTAAGCTGTTTGAGAAGGCTGCAAGGTTGGATTTCACAGGGCGGCATATCGAGTTGTGCAAGGAAATAGAAGCTGCTCTCGAAGCTAAGACCGGCAGGCGTTTGCCGATTAATGTGGACGGGGCAATTGCCGCAGTTATTTCTGACATGGGATTCGACTACAGGCTCGGCAAGGGATTCTTTATCCTCAGCAGAACGGCTGGGATGATCGCCCATATTTTCGAGGAGTGGACGACGCAGCGTCCGATGCGTAAGTTGGGAGACACCAACTGCGAGTATGTCGGACCGGATTCAAGGGGTGTATAGCAGAATCTCATCACCAACGATAGTTCACTCAGGAACTGCCCCCGAGCATCTTCTGCTCACAAGAATCGAAAGCCTGATAAGCTATGAGTCTTTACAGGTTTAGAATCAAACGCATAATCGTCGTGTTGATGACGACGGTCTTCGTGATATGCTCCTGCGGTCCGTCGCGTCAGCCGGCAGTTGATATCAGCAAGTATGAGGGAATATTCCCTACCGAACTTACGGCTGAAGTCAGACACGAGCAGTCCAAGTTGCGCTGGCGCACCAACAGAGGCAACGCGCCGATAATGGGATACAACTTATATCTATCCGAAAACAAGGCGCTTGACTCTGGAAGTACTTCAGGCACATTGGCGGAAGGTATCAGCCCTGTCAACACGGGTGCTTACCCCGGTGACAAGGACCCCTCTACCGATTACGAGACATTCCTCGCAGCTGATTTGATTGACGGCGTTACATACTATGCTGCTGTCACTATTGTCTATTTAGGCGGCGATGAGAGTCCGCCCTCGAATATGATCGAGTTTGTCTGTCATCCGAGCGGGGAGTTCTCTCTCAAACAACGTTACAGTGGCGAACGCGATGGCTATTCCTTCAGCAGAGCAGACTATGTTGCGTCTGATGATCTTGAGAATCACATTTACTATGTGCAAATCGGAGAAGATGACTATCTCTTATCACCATCACGGCTCGATGACATTCTCAAGTCTGTGAAGTTTTACCCTTTGAGAATCAAGACTATCGAGGATCGGTTTGAGCCCCCGACCGGCCCGGGTGCAAATAAGATCAAGATACACAAGGGTGATGGCTGCTTACTGCGAACAAAAGCAGGACAGTATGCGAAAATAATCGTGAAGAATTTCTCCGGATCGGGCAATGAACGCGAAGTCAGTCTCGAATACAGCTTCATGCCTGCCCCGGGATATACTGATTTTTAGATCAGATGCATGAGCAATTCCCCGATCTGGTTACGCTTACGCTGAAGCGGAATCTCAAACTCGGCACACGGATGGAAGTGTATACGCTTCTGTGCACGGTTTATCATCACATGATACAGAAAGATGAGCATGCATTTACGTTGACAAAGCTGAGCCGGAAGGGCGGCCTCGAAAACCAACCACAGTGGGAGCATTTCAATGAGCTTATAGGAAACATGCATCTGGTGACATATTCATTCTGGCAGTTCGAGGAATTCTGGCCATCCGATTTGCTTCAGAAATTCTATGAAAGCAACCGGAAGAGAACAATCGAACTTACTTATATTGTCTCGCTTTTCTTCCCCGGACAGGCGTTCAGATCATCGATGGAAGTAGGTGAATTTCTCTCCGCTTTCATCTCGACTGATGATTCCTACCCTGATGATCCGACCATCCGTCTGTTCAACGACCTTTCAAGCTATGTCTCGGCTCTCGATCTGAAATCGCACCAGGATATCGCGACTTTGCTTTCGCTGAGTTCACCGGCAGTGGCAGAGTGGCTCGATAAGCTTAGATATGTCACAACTCGCCGCTCGGTCGTACCCTTTAGACTCCCGGATAACGTGCGGAAAGGTGACACCGATCGATCACCGGAAACAGTTGATCTTTCTGATGAATCCATTACAGCGATTTTCTCGGTGGAGGGAACCGCGGGAAAAACCATGCCGGGCTTCGAGAGACGTCCGGAACAGATCAAGTTCGCCAAACGGTATCTGCGAACGCTGAAGAACGACCAGTATTTTCTTGCGGAGGCAGGTACCGGAACAGGCAAATCTCTCGCCTACCTCGTCCCGTCGCTTCTATACAATGCGGACCATGGTGCGTCTGTAGTTATATCGACTCATACCCGGAATCTCCAGCATCAGTTGTTTTACAAGGATCTTGTCCAAGCCGAGAAGATGGTCGGCAGGAAGTTCTCTTCACTGATCCTCAAGGGGCGAGGAAACTATCTCTGTCTTCTGAAAATGCACATTGCGAGAGGGACAGCAGCTCGGAAGTACGGTTCGGAACAGCTCGCCGATCTTGCATCGGTGCTGATCTGGAAAGATCTGACGGTTTCGGGAGATCTGTCGGAACTCGGCGGGCTTTTACCGGAAATCAGGAAGGATGTTGCATGCGAGGCCGCCTTCTGTCCGCGATCGAACTGTGCCCATTACCGCAGCTGTTTTCTATTTAGAGCACGAAGGGCGGCTCTCAAATCTGACGTTACCGTGACAAACCATGCCCTGTTCTTTTCGGATATCCTGTCCGAATCGGATATTCTCGGCAAACCGGGAGTGGTGGTTTTCGATGAGGCGCACCAGATCGAAAGAGTCGCGACCGATAGTCTGACCGGGGAGCTTTCCCGTTCGACACTTTCGAGCAT
>DAOVLC010000419.1 GCA_030631455.1 Candidatus Zixiibacteriota bacterium | reverse complement strand
CTGCTGAAACAGGACGGAGAGTTCGCGATACGCGTCGGGTGCCAGCCAGTTTTCGTAGCCTTGGTCAAGAACGCTGGTCCAGAGGGCGTTTCCCTCGTCGAGATTCTGGAATGCGTTCCTCCGTGGCGGTATCGACCGCCGAGAAGGCGTCATCCAATATCAAAATCTCCGGATCGCGCGCGACAGCTCTCGCCAGAGCGGTGCGCTGCTTCTGCCCCCCGGATAGCGTGACACCGCGCTCACCGACTATTGTCTCATAGCCTTTCGGGAAATCGTGCACATCTTTGTCCAGCCCGCTGAGAACTGCGGCGTCCTCGGCTGCCTCTCGGTTGACTGCCGGAAGACCAAATGAGATATTCTCATAGAGAGAATCAGAGAACAAGAATGATTCCTGAGGCACATAGCCAATCAACTTGCGTAACTCTGCGAGCGGTATTGTGTTTATGTCCGTTCCGCCGATAGTGATCTTACCGTCATCAACCTGATATGCACGAACCATAAGCTCTATCACAGTGGATTTGCCGCAGCCGGTGCGACCGACAAACGCAGTCATCCTGCCTTCCGGTATGACTAAGTTGACATCTTTGAGCACTTGCCTGTCAGAATCGGGATAGGTAAACGAAAGATTATGAAGTCGAATCTCAGTAGTCGTTCTATCGAACTGCTTAGTCTTCTCTGTATCCCGCACTTCGGGAATGATGCCCGTGATCTTCTCGATTCGTTCGAGCGATGCCATTCCACGCTGGTAAAGCGTGATCGTCCACCCAATCGCCATCACCGGCCAGATGAGTATCATCATGTAAAGCATGAACGCCACAAGCACACCGAGACTGAGCGACCCGTCGATGACGAGACGCCCGCCGAAATAGAGGACAATTATCAGGATTATGCCGACTTCAAGCGCCACGATGGGATGGAAAAGCCCTTCAAGCTTAGCAAGACTCATGTTCAGGCGGACATACTCCTTGTTAAGTCCGTCGAACTCCTCGACTTGATGGTCTTCCTGATTGTATGCCTTCACGACCCTCACACCCGACAGGCTCTCCTGCACGAAGGCTGTAAGTACCGAGAAATGATCCTGAATCTTGTAGAAGAGCGAGTATACATAGGTTGCTATCTTCTTGAATGTAAAGGCAAGGATCGGGAATGGGAGAAGAGCGATCAGTGTCAGTTTGGGGCTAAGAAAGAGCATCAGCACGAATGCTACCGATACGGTAACTACAGTGTTTGAAAAGTGCATTATACCGGGGCCAACCATCATTCTGACAGCCTCGATGTCATTAGAGAGCCGCGCTATTATGTCGCCGGTCGGTGTTCTATTGTAAAATGACCTCGGCAGTTTGAGCAGGTGTTCGACAAGTTCATTTTTCAGATCGTATTCGATTATCCTCGATGCCCAGATGACAGTTCGTCTCAGGAAGAACAGGAATAGTCCGGACAGCATTACCACCAAGACTATCTTGAGACCGATTACGAACAGATCGGAACGGGTTGCTGTCCCAGCTTCGAGGCCCTCTATAGCATCCTTGACCAGCCATGGTACCATCAGACTGAACGCGTTCGTACAGATTATCGCGACGGTGCCACCGATGAAGTACCGCCGGTATTCTCTTACGTATCTCAGAACCCTCTTCAGGTTCTTGCTGTTTGACTTCTTGTTGCTCATTAGAGTACGGGTAGAATGTGATTCGAGTTGACAGCTCCTTGGCAACTACTTGCTTTACATTAAGTTCAATAGTATATACTTAAAGAGTACTTATGTCAAACAGATACGCCAGAAGGAAGTTCCTATGCGACCCTACTGTGGGCAGGCTATGCAGATACATGCGCATGATCGGCTTTGACACAGGCATGGCATCAAGCCACTCGGCAAAGGATGTCCTCTCAGTGGCTCTCGATGAGAGTCGCACGATCCTGACTCGAAACACCATCCTGGCCGGGATGAAGCTGGCGCGCGATGTTGTGCTTCTGGAAGAAGATGATCCGTGGCGACAGCTTCAAATCGTAATTAACGAATGCGGACTCGAAATCGACCAGTCTCAGGTTCTGACGAGATGTCTTGAGGACAATGAACCTCTTCGTGAGATCGCGAAGGCGGAGGTCAAAGGGAGAGTTTGGCCGTACGTCTACCAGACGCAGGAGAGGTTCTATACCTGCCCGAAATGCGAGCGCATCTACTGGCCAGCCACTCATGTTAAGGCTATGGTATCAAGGCTCAAGTCCCACGGCCTGCTCTGAGTCTCCCTCTGTATCCGGCATTCATACACCTGACAAGGCGATTAGAGCTTGCCCCCGAAGTTTGAGAGTTCTATCTTGTGATTAGTCATTTGGATTGAATAGTGGTAAGAGGAAGATAAGCATATTCCATTATGGCTGATGACGACCTTACAGAATCAATAGGCGATTTCGATAGTGAGCCCGACCGACCGCGAATAAAGCAGCTCGGCCATTTCAGAATCGAGGCGACTCTTGGTTCCGGTGGGATGGGAACCATCTACCGGGCGTACGACGAATTGATGAAACGCCCGGTGGCGCTAAAAGTCCTCCACTCGTCACTGGAAATATCACAACGGGCGCAGTCACGTT
>DAOVLC010000234.1 GCA_030631455.1 Candidatus Zixiibacteriota bacterium | reverse complement strand
TGAAGCTTCTTGAGTGAATCGGCGTCGACTTCCTCAGTTGAGGTACAGAAGAGAGAAATCTGGTGATTGCTGCCGAGGGCCTTGAAGAGCTGGTAGACTCTTAGTTCCAATCCCCCGAAAGTCGGGTACGGTGGTCTTGGTGAAATCAGCAGGATTTTCATCAGTTCAGGTACCCAAACCCTCCCTGCGAAGAAAAGGGAAAACCTTGTTCTTCGCGAACATTATGGCTTTCCCGCGCATGGTGTTATTTCCTATCATCACTTTGATGTGTTTTCGGATGGAATCACACCATTCGAGTTTGTAAGGGTAGGCGTCACCACCCAGATCGTACTCGCAGACATGATCTGCATCAAACAAATCTCTTACGATTGCGATTCTCAGATTATTGCCGGGAGAGTAGTATTTGAAATCCTCATCGTAGTCGCACCGTATAAGAGAATACTTACGGTTGCAGGTCAGCAGATACTCGAAGCCGATCAGTCTGCCATCGACTTTGATTGTGTACAACGTCACCAGACCTCGGTCGATTCCGACGGGTGTGAAACCGCTGTAGAACCGTCCTTGCGGAGACTCAGCGATGATATGATCATCGGTAGCTGATTTCCAGCTTTTCCTCGATATCTCAAACATGGTCGGCATGAACTTCAGGAATTGATCAGAAGTCGTAATTTGAGATATTTCGTAATTCCCGGATTTTTCAAGTCGCCTGATGCACATCCTTTCAAGATACTTACGCCGTTTTTCCGGAAACGAGCTCCAGTAGTCCTCGAAACTTCCTTCCGTTAGCAGAAACGGTGACTGAAGTCCGTCTTCGATCCGGATACCTACCACTGACTTACCATCACGCAGGAATGACATAAACCGTTTCGTAGTTTCGAGTGAAGCTTCCAGATTCATGGCATAGAAGAGAACCCAGTCGGGTAGCCCGATCACCCGCTCTGCCAGAAGTTCAACATAGTCAAGGTCCGCCACGATGAAATTACATCTCGGAGACTCATCAGAGAAGAGAAAACTAAGGCCTTTCGCTCTGACTCCTCCGAATCGATGCGAAGAACGGCGAACGGGGGCTACAGCAACGAGTTGCCCATCGGACCAAATAGTGACTATGGAAAGCGTCTCCTGCCAATCATTAGCCTTGATCAATTCACTAAACCAGAGATGCTTCATGAAAGCGTGATCGACTTCGGAATTGGCAACAAGCTCGTCCCATGCCGACTCAAGTTTCAGGAACTCGTCGAAATCCTCAATGGTTCTGTATTCTAACATAACATGCAATTTCCACAGACAATCATCGCAAAGCTATTGACAATCCGCAACATACAAATTACCCTTGCTTCATGTACATTTTTATCGGCAGTCGTCCGATAATCTAAGAGGAACGATATTCAAATGCCCGTAACGAAGATGAGACAAGAGAGCAATGACGCGCTGATAGCCATGGAGGGGCAGAATGACTGAGCAGCCCGACCAGCCTCCCGAGGAACAACAGGAGAAGGACTACTCCTGGAAACTCCGGAAGGAAGCACAATTTTGGGGCGAAATGGCCCGTGTGCGGTCAAAGGATGGTATCCCGATGACCCAGGACTTCTCGCGTGCAACAAGATACCGTGTCAGAAGATCATCGTTGGGCTGGGGCGATTATTTCCAGGACCCCAAGCTGGAAGCTCTAACACCGTTTGGACGCGCCCGAACAAGATTCGTGGAAATGGCCAAAAACACGGAGGGAAATCGTTCTTTGGATCTGTGCTGCGGCGCCGGTTGGCTGGCCCTCGAACAAGCTCGCGGCGGGAAAACTGTCGACGCCATTGATATCAGTGAAGGGGAGCAGGAAGTTGCCAGAGAGTACCAGGCTACGCTCGATGAGAAAATACCCGGCCAGATCAACTGGATCGTGACGGATCTGAATCACTTTACGACCGAACCCGAGCAATACGATCAGGTCACCGCCTGGGATGGCCTTCACCATATCGAGAAAATTGAGCACCTCTGCGAGCAGATTGAAAGCGGACTTAAGCCCGGGGGCCATCTCCTGATCTGCGAGAGAGTCTGGGGCGGGGATTCCCCGTCTGTACGGGCAAGAATCGGCAAATACCTCGAGCAGTTTCTCTGGACATTCGTGCCGACACCGAAGCCGTACACGTATGGTAGGAAATTCAGAGAATTGTTCGGTACTCTCAGCCTGTTCTTCAAAACGAAAATACTGAGAAAGACACACGTTTCCAAGCCATGGCAGATCCAGGATGATGGCTTCTGTTCTCCGTTTGAGGATATGAGCGGCGAAGAAATCCTGAGGATAGTGAATGATCGGTTTGAGGTTGAAAAGACTGAAAGCTACGGTTGCTTCACCGAGGAAATCCTTCGCAGCCTCTACCTGCCCCGATTTCTGCGAGTGCCGACGATCCTTTTCCTCGGGTGGCTGGATCACCTACTCATAAGAACCAGGCTGCTTGAAGGCAAAATCGCAATAGTGTACGCTCGAAAACGAGCCGACAAGTAGAGTCTCTGTGCTCGTCCACGACGTAAAACAGACAAGACAACCCGTCAAATCTCACAGATCAGGTATGCCGAGATCGTCTAAGCTGCCGCCGGCAGTCGTAGCCGTGATGTCCTACTCAGGGCTTGCCGTAGCAAGGAGTCTCGGCCGCAGGGGCATAAAGGTGTATGGTCTCGCGAACTCGGACAACGAAGTCGGAATGACATCACGCTATATCACACCGGTCGTAATACCTGACCTGCTAAGCAGCGAAGACAACACAGTGGATCACCTCGTCGGGTTGGCGAAGAAACTCGATGAGCCTGCCGTCATCTTTCCGACAGGGGATGCAATTATCCTGCCGCTGTCGCGCCACAGAGACACCCTGAGACGGTACTACCGATTTACGATACCGGATCATGACACTGCGGAGAAGCTTATCAGCAAAGCAGGCTTGTCTGAGATAATCGCTGAGAGAAATATCCCCGGACCTCGGAGCGAGACTGTGAACAGCCCGGACGATTTTCAAGCGGCAATCCAGAATATATCATATCCGGTGCTCATGAAACCGATCTACTCCGCATCGTGGTATCTCTCGAAGATGGTAGAACTGATCGGAGTTCGCAAGGTAATCATCTGCGATAGCGTCGATGAACTCGGACGGTGGTACGAGAAGGTCAGCAGAGTCGACCCAAGGGTAGTCTTGCAGGAGTTGATACCGGGTGACGACGACTGTCTCTACTACGCCTGCGGGTATTTCAATTCAGACGGCAAGCTGGAGGCCATTTTCGCCGGCCAAAAGCTCCGATTGACACCGATCCACTTTGGCAGCGCCTCATTCGTGAAGAGTGTCTACGACGAGAAACTGTTTCAGGTCACGACTGACCTTCTTGCTCCTCTGGGATACAGAGGTCTATTCGGTGTTGAGTTCAAGAAAGATCCCCGTGATGGAATCTACAAAATAATCGAAGTGAACGTTCGTTGGGGGTTGTGGGATGGTATGGCGGCAAGGTGCGGAATCGACCTGGCATACCTTGCTTACGCCAGAGAAGTCGGCCTTCCCTACAGCTTCGATCCAATATACCGCGAGGGGATCAACTGGCTGAGTTCCCGCAGAGATATTGACGCTTTCATAGATTATTGGAGAGAAGGCTCTCTTTCGCCATTGTCATGGGTTAGATCTCTTTGTAGCGAGACCGAGCATGCTGTTTATGCTGTCGATGACCCACAACCTGCAATAGCAGAGATCAAAGCCATTCTCCGCGAGAAAGTCGGCTCGCGACTGTCTAGACTGCTGCACCAGTAAGGGTCTGTCAGCGAGTAGTGAGTAGGTCGAAACCTTTATGGTTTCGACACTTCACGCTGAAGGTACCGCGGGAGAACCGTCTCCTTAATTGTCCGCGCACTGTCAAGCTGCTCAGATGTCAATCCAATAGCACCACTGAGATCTGTTTTCCATAAGTCTGTGTCGGTGAAATTAGCACCAGACACGTATGTATTCCTGAATGCGGCGCCTTCGAGCGATGCGGCTTGGAGCATCGTGTTCGTCAAATGACAGTTCGAAAGATCAGCATCAGATAGAGTCGCTCTAATGCATCTAGCCCCGTGCATATTAGCATTATCAAGTCGGATTGATTTCAATACTGACCAATTAAGGTTGGACAATTGGAAGTCGATGTGGTTGAATTCCGCAGGCTGGCTAATAGGTCCCGCGTCTTCTACTCGGATATACCTCATCCTGGAACTAAGGAAATCGGTGTAGCTGA
>DAOVLC010000184.1 GCA_030631455.1 Candidatus Zixiibacteriota bacterium | reverse complement strand
GTTACGATCACAATTGCAGAACTCCTGACATTGTGATTGAGAAGATTCGATACTGCCACAATAATCCGGTCAATAGGGGGTTGGTCGATGCTCCCGGCGACTGGCCTTGGTTAAGTTACAGATGGTACGATGGTGACAATGACACCCCTCTTGACATTGATGGTATAGTACTATAAAGGTAAAGGAAATCCCATCATGAATGATGGGCCACCCAGCGGAACGCTTTATGAAAACCAGAATCCCTTGACATCGTTCTATAAATCGGTTATCTGAGAATCGTGCTGGCGGGTGGATGACCGGACACGATGCGGAGATTTCTTATGAAAACGCGAGTTGCGATTCTCACGATAGCTATCCTGTTGATCGGCTTTTCAGGTCTGGAGGCCGGTAAGCGAAACTACTTCACTGTTGGGGCGGGAGGGACATTCGTTCACAAACCGGAAATCGCTAAGAAATATGTGAATGACGGTTACCATGCATTTCTCGGAGTCGGATTCGATTTCACGCCATGGCTGAGCACGTTCATTGTCGGCGAATATCACCGTGGGTCAAGCAACAGAGCGCAAGGAAGCTGGTTTAGCGAAGGTATAAAGGCAAAAGGTGCGTTCCTCTTGATGAAGGTCAGCCCTTACAAATTTGAATCGTTGCTCGCACCGTACGGAGTCGCCGGCGTAGGGTATGTCTACGCAGACTTGAGCACTTCGGCAGGCGCGACGACTATCGGTCTCGGCACGGATTTCTGGGTAACATCACAGATCGGAGCATTCATCGAGTGGAGGCACGTGAAAGCGTACTTCAGCGAAGTCAATGTCGAGGTCAGATTGTTGAAAATCGGGGTGATATACTCTGTCGGTCAGTAGCCACCGCACGCAACACACTTCCCCATAGATCTCAAAAGAACTGCCCGGCCGAGATGTAGATTGTCCATGCGCTGTTATTTGTGTTGTACGCGAAATCTACGCGGCCTATTGCACCGTAGAATCTTCGATGCCCGAGCCTGACTCCGAAACCGCCCGTAAGGTACGACTCGTCCACGATCTCTTTCAGGTTCAGCTCACCCTCCCAGGCATCTCCGACATCGACAAAGACAACAAGCTGACCGTGGAACCACTTATCCTGATATGCCTTCAATCTGATTTCACTGTTTGCGAAGTACACGCTGCCGCCGCGACGGATTCTATCTTCCGCACCGCGTACATTCGACAGTCCTGTGATGGCGTAAGGAGGTAGGATGTCATTGGTTCTGGATGTTCCGAAGAATACCCGGTTGCAGATGTTCCATGCTGTCTTGATGTCTATGTAGTTCCTCGCTTCGAGATAGAATAGCCAGTATTTCGGTTTGTACCCTTCCCAGTCAAGCGCGATCAGATCGCCTCCCGCCGTCAACGCGCGTCCATCGAAGAAGAAGTTATCGTAATAGACTCTCCCGAGAGTTACTCGCCCCGAAGGTCTGATCTTTTTCTGTCTCAGCGAGTCGGGCAGGGTACGAGGAGCAGCAGCGTATGGCTCTATGCGATAGCGTTCATTCTGAAACGAAAGCCCGATAACGCACAGCAGCCTCTCAGAAAAACGTTTGCCCGCCGCGCAGCTAATCGAGGTTCTTCTTACATCGTAACTGTAACGATACACTTCTCCGCGGATATCTGCCGGCTCATGAGTGTGTGTCCGGGCAAATGATACGCTTACTGAATTCCTGGTCCCGAAAGCCCGCGGAGAGCTTAGCCACGCCCGATAAGAATCCCGGCTCTTGAAGCGGGTATACAAGAATCCCGGTTCGAGATAGAGTCCGAGGAAATCCTTGTCGCTGAGGCCGATGTCAATATCGATATTGTCGATTTCACCACCGATGTCCAGACGTGGGATGAGCGTCCAGACCTCTTTCAGATTGTAGTACACCGCAATACCGCCCGGCGTGGAGACCGTGTCGGACAAGACCTCGGAAAAAATCGCCAATGAAGCGAGCCGCTTCTGGTCCAAGGCCCACTGTTTTTCCGAGAACTGACATCCGGTCTTCATATCGATTTCGTTACGGAGAATCCTCTCCTTGATACGGAATTTGCCTGAAAATACGACATCAGTAACCTGTTGCGCCATCGCGATATCAGACAAAATGATGATAATTAGGATTAAGTATGTGATTGCCAAACGCATAGATTGCCGATCATGTTGTGCCTTCGCGAACCTGCCTATTATAGCCCATGGCAACGATTCAGCCAAGACATTATTGGCGAATATTGAAACAGTGCTAATCGAATTGACCGCAAAACCGATATTATTAGATGTCAGGGGGTGTAGGGAGGCGAAATGTCCTGGAAAGTAAAGGTCGGACGGGTTCTAATTGTCGATGACAATCAGGATATGGCAAGGTGCCTGGCCGATATGGTCGAAGAGTTTGACGTACAATGCGATACCGTTTCCGATGGCGAAAAAGCCGTTGAACTGCTGGGGGCGGAGAAGTATCGGCTCGTAATTGCCGACACGCAGATGCCTGGGATGTCCGGGTTTAGTTTGCTGAAACACATCAAAGAGAATTACCCCGATCTGCCGGTCGCACTTATCTCTACCAGCAACTCCGAAAAGACTAAGGGGCTGGTGGTGCAGAGCAGGGCCGACTATTATCTCCCCAAGCCGTTCACGACTTCAGAAATCGGAGAGCTGCTGTCTCAAGTCAAATAGACGCAGTTTTGCTGTTGACAACCGATTTGAGTTTCCGCTTCTTTCATTCCGAAGTTGACCGACAGACAAGTCAAACGGAGGAATGAAATGAACAAGAAGCTGATTATTCTTGCCTTGTTGGCCACAGTATTTCTACTAATTGCCGCATTAAGTTGCAGCGACGACAAGAGCACTGGCTCATCGACGCGAGAGCTGAGCGATGCAGAAGCATTCCAGGAAATCAGCAGTAATTTCGATATAGTCGGAATGCAGGCAATCGGTGCAGCGATCGCTCAGGCCACAACGAATTGGGATGGCTATACCCAACCAGACATTGACGAATACTTGGGGGGATTTGGAAAGGTCGCTGCCACTCAGGATACTGTGTTTCAGTACGAGTACCGAAATGGATGGCACATCTTCTATGTCTCACTAACAATGCTCGAGAATTACGTCGAGGGTTACGAGGGTGACAAACTGGGCTACGCCGTTGTTGCGAGTGATTCGACTCAGTTCAAAGTTGACGGCATCGCACTTCCATTTCCTGCCGACCCTGACTACATGGATGAACGGGCACACATCGATTTCGACGCCGCCATGCACAACGATACGTCCTCTCTATCCATCGACCTTCTTGTATATCTCAAGACAGTTCTGGAGTTGATCACAGATGATGACCTGCGCTTAAATCTCGTCGAAAAGTTCACATTCGGGATGGACGCCACCATTGATGGACAGGGTAGTATGAGTGGGACGTTCATGTACGATGTTACATCCACGGATCTGATGTTCTCTTCGGCTGACGACTTCACCTGCCCGACATCCGGCACAATCCACATGGAAATCTCGCTCAGGGTGAGTGATGGGACCCAAACGGCGACCGCATCCGGCACGATCGATATAGTTATTACGGACGGTGATGCCGCTGTAACTGTCACCGTCGGAACATATTCAGACACCGAATACTACACCGATATCTGTGAGAACGAATGGGCGTCACCATCGTTCGGATCGATCATTGAATCGCTTGCGAAATGATCATTAGCCGCTAAGATTTAAGCCCGCTTCTGCATGGAGCGGGCTCCCTTTTTGGACAGAAGCGGGAGCTTTGCGGACATTAGACTTGTTCGCGGAGTCGCCTGTCCATTATGCCTCAAACTTCAGACAATCAGAAACTTGCCGATATCTACAATGATAGAAACTGTCTTACGCGGCCGTGCAGCCGCAGGGAATTGTGTACCTATGGATATAGCCACAATAGGCGGCATCATCATGGGCATCTCCGCCTGTGTGATAGCGTTCCTTATGGAGGGCGGCAGTCTGGGCATGGTTATTCAGGCCCCCGCCATGATTATTGTCATATTCGGCACTCTCGGTGCCGGTACGATCACGACCTCTTTTCAAACAATCCTGCGGATTCCAACCTACTTGAGAATCGCTCTGGCAGGTGTCAAGTATGACTCACTCGAAACGATTGACGAGATAGTCAAGATGGCCGAGCGCGCTCGCCGTGAGGGAATCCTCGGTCTTGAAGAATATCTCAAATCCATAGCCGATCCATTTTTCAAGAATGCGATACAGCTTGTTATTGACGGCACCGAAGTGACAGTCTTAAGAGAGATACTGGAAACGGAAATGACTTACACCGCGGAACGGCACAAGTCCGGTATTATGCTCTTCAAGAAACTCGGAGGTTTCTCGCCGACGCTTGGAATTATAGGCACTGTCCTTGGACTGATTCATGCGCTCGGCAGCACCGAAGATGCGTCCAAAATGGCATCGGCAATCGCAGTCGCATTCATAGCGACTCTCTGGGGTATAGGAATGGCCAACCTGTTCTACCTTCCGATAAGCGACAAGCTCCGCTTTCGCCATGAGGATGAAATGTTCAAGCTCCAGGTCATTACAGAAGGTGTTGTCGCAATCCAATCGGGAGACAACCCGCGCGTCATCCGCACGAAGCTCTTTTCGTTTATGAACTCCAACCTCCGCGAGGAGTAGCGGGATGCCCAGGAAGAAGAG
>DAOVLC010000353.1 GCA_030631455.1 Candidatus Zixiibacteriota bacterium | reverse complement strand
ATCCCGCGCTTTTCTTTGATCTTCTCGGCGATTCGCACCATCCGCTCCGGTGGCTCATTCTCACGGACAAGCTTGTATGCCAGAAGGTCCTTCGCCTTCTTGAAGCCGAACTTGTCGTAGAATTCCGGATAATACTCCGGATTGTAAATCATGTTAAGAAAGGGCGGCAGATCGAAAGCGTCAATCAGCGCTCCGACTTCGTAATTAGTAGAGAGATTGACTGGGCCCCGCATAACATCCATTCCATCAGCCTTAAGACAGATCATCGCTGTCTTAAGGAGTTTACGCGCTACGTCGTAATCCTTAACAGATTCGAAAAAGCCGAAAAAACCGACATTCTCGTGGTGAAGACGGTTGTGATTGCGGTTGATGATTGCTGCGATTCTTCCGAGCGGCTTTTTACCATGATGAGCGGTAAAGAACTTGACAGAGGCATACCTGAAGAACGGGTTTTTCTTTCGGCTCAGAAGATTCTTGTGGGTGGAAATCAGCGGCGGTACCCAGTTCGGGTAATCTTTGTATATCACCCATGGCACCTTGATGAACTCGGTCAACTGTGACGGTCTTTCGACCTCTCTTATTTCTATATTGCCGTAATCCATTTGCCGGATCGTCAGATGATACTGAGCTCCCGACCAACTTTCTCGAAGGCATCAAGAACTTTGTCAAGCTCTTCATCGGTGTGAGTGGCGGTGTAAGAAGTTCGAATCAACGCCTGTCCCGGAGGCACGGCTGGAGAAATGATCGGGTTTACGAAAATGCCCGCCTCCGAGAGAGCCTTCCAGAATTTGAAGCACTCAAGATCCTCGCCTATGTAAATAGGGACGATCGGAGTCGCAGTCACTCCGATGTTGAAACCGAGCTGACTAAAACCTTCGTGCATCTTCCGGGTATTCGCCCAGAGTTTCTCACGACGTTCCGGCTCGTCTTTCATAACCTGAAGAGCGGCTCGGACTCCGGCAACTGCCGCAGGCGGCATCGATGCGGAGAATATCAGTTCGCGTGAATTATGTTTGACATAGTTAATGATTTCCCGGGAGCCGACGATGAATCCGCCGAGTGATGCGAACGACTTCGAAAATGTCCCCATGATTATGTCGACTCTGTCTTCGAGGCCGAAGTGCTCCGCGGTACCTCTCCCGCCCGGGCCAAGCACGCCGACCGAATGCGCATCATCGACCATTATACCCGCGTCGAATTCCTCCGCTATCCTTACTATCTCCGGAAGGTTGACTATGTCGCCCTCCATCGAGAAGACACCGTCCACGATTATTATTCGGCCGCCGTTACCGTTGTCCGCACTGTGACGCAACACACGCGCGAGGTCTTCCATATCGTTGTGCGCGAATTTGTACGTCTTACCGAATGAGAGTCGGGTGCCGTCGACAATGGAGGCATGGTCCGATCTGTCTATTAGAATCGTGTCCCGCTTGTCGACTAAGCATGAGATTGTGCCAAGATTGGTCTGGAATCCTGTCGAGAAGACCAGCGCAGCCTCTTGGTTGAGAAAATTCGCCAGCTCCTCTTCGAGTTTGACGTGCAAATCGAGTGTGCCGTTGAGGAATCGCGAGCCTGTGCAGCCGGAACCGTACTTCTCGACAGCCTTTATACACGCCTCTTTGACTTTCGGATGGGTTGTCAGCCCCAGGTAGTTGTTCGAGCCGATCATTATCTGCTCGTGACCATCAATCGTAACCGTGTGCGCGGGGGCCGAAGATATCTCTCGGAAATAGGGATAAAATCCTATCTCCTTGATCTCTTGCGGCCTGGTGAACTCAACGCATTTCTGGAAAATCTGTTTCGAAGTTTTAACTTGTGTGTGCTCCGTTTCCATCATAGATTCCGCTGACTTTGTAATCAACCGCGAACGACAGGCATTGTCAAGAGAAAAGCTCGTGGGTAAAGGCGAAATCGATTCTGCACCGAGAGTACTCATCACCGGCGTCAACGGATTCGTGGGTAGCCACTTAGCCGATCTCTTTGTTAAATCAGGATACAGAGTCACCGGGCTGATCCGGAAGACCTCGAACCGACGCTTCATCGAACATCTCAACATCGATCTACGCATCTGCGATCTCTATGATCGTAAGGGAATGCGGGAGATTGTCACCGGCATGGACCATATCATACATCCTGCCGGGTTGATCCAGGCGAAATCGCTCGAGGAGTTCATGCGGGCGAATCGTGACGGCACTAACTATATCCTCGAATCCGCCGCCAAGTATTGTCCCGATCTCAGAAGATTTGTCTATGTGTCATCGCAAGCTGCTGCGGGGCCGTCGGATTCGATGGCTGCGATAGACGAGGACGCTCCCGCCCGTCCCGTCTCAGATTACGGCAGGAGCAAACTCGCAGGTGAAGAGGAATGCCACAAGCTGAGCGGCACTCTCCCGATTACGATTCTTCGCCCGCCTGCTGTCTATGGTCCGCGAGACCACGGCGTTCTTCCGTTTTTCAAGCTGGTCAAGTCGGGATGGTTCTGGAAGCTCGGCCGCGAAGAGTCATTCGCTTCGATTGTCTATGTCCGCGATTTGGCGATGGCCGTCAAGATGGCGATCGAGTCTGAGAATTCGTCCGGGCAGACATATTACGTTGCGAATCAGGAAACGCCTTCGGTCTGGGAGCTGCAGAAACTGATAGCAGAGATCATGAAGGTCGAAGTCAAACCGCTCTATACTCCGCTCTGGCTTGCGAAACTGCTGGTGCCGTTCGAGAAGATCGGCTCGGCTTTGCTCAACAAGTCGCCCGGGTTGTCGGACGACAAGCTCAAAGAGCTTTCGCAACGGTTCTGGGTCTGCGACTCGACCAAGGCCGAGAGATCGTTCGGGTGGAAGGCGGCGACCTCGCTCGATGACGGGTTGGCCGAGACTATCGACTGGTATCACGAAAGCAGGTGGCTCTGATGTTTTCGTTGCCTATCGGGATATTTGTCAAGACTGCCGCCGCGGCCTCCGGAGTGCTGTTTGTGATTATCCTGATTCAGCTCATATTGGAAAGAGTGT
>DAOVLC010000122.1 GCA_030631455.1 Candidatus Zixiibacteriota bacterium | reverse complement strand
GGTTGATTTGCTGCTCTCGATTGGTACCTGGACAGGTTTGTCGATTGAGAATGTGCGCTTGGGTCGCCAATCGCGACGTCTGGCTGTGCTTGAAGAGCGGGAACGGATCGGTATGGACCTGCATGACGGCATTATTCAACAGGCGGGAACACCGCAGGAGATATACGACCAGCCCGCCAACACTTTCGTGGCTCATTTCATCGGAACTCCCCGAATGAACTTCGTCGAAGCCAAGGCAGGTGCTGACTCCACGCTGGTACTCGCGGGCGATGTTGTTATTCGCGGGATCGAATTCCCGGACGCAACCCCCAACAGGAAACTCACTCTCGGATTCAGGCCAGACAATTGTGTGATCTCAAGTACCGAGGGCATACCGGTCAATGTCGAATCGACCGAGTATGTCGGAAACAGCCGATATCTTCACGGCAAGTACGGTGACGAGGAGATAATCGTCCGTGTCGATCCGTCGGAAGCAGTAGAACGGGGGGCTTCCATCAGGATCGTGCCGCAAGCGGACTCCGTACACTTATTCGATGCTTCGGGTATCAGGATTCAGGCTGACTGAGTATATGTCTGGTGTATTTGCGCTCCTACAATCCGAGCAACTTGATCTCGAAATCAAACCTTGATGGTCTGATATGAACCAGCCAGCCTTTTTCATAGGGATCTTCCAGAGCTGAGGCCGGATCGTCGATAACACGCTGGTTGACATCAACCACGATTCCCGAAAGGGGAGAGAGGGCATTGTGCGATCTCAGGTCGGAGGAGAACACTTGCAGATAGACACTTCCCTGACGAATCTCGTCTCCCTTCGATGGTAGATAGACCGTTTGGATCTTTCCGACCTTTTCGAGAAAGGAACGCTCCACTCCCATGATGACAATTCCATCTTCCTGAAGCACCAGCCAGGACTGATCACCGATCCTCTTGAATGACCGGAGGTACTCTTTCTCTTTCAGATCAATGGCTTTCTGAGCGGTCGGAAGCTGATCTGAGTCAGCAGGCGTCGCTTTGACCAGATCGGCTGCTCTCTGGACTACCGCCACAAGTTCCTTCTTGGAGAAGGGCTTCGCGATATAATCGAAAGCGCCGAGTTGCGTAGCCTGGAGCGCAGTGTTAATCGTGGCATAACCGGTGATCATGACAACCGGGAGGTTTGGCTTGTCTTCTTTCACAAGGGTCATGAGTTCAAGCCCGTCGATATCTGGCATCATCAGATCAGTCAGGACTATGTCTATTTCTGAGCTTTTCATCTTGTCCAGGGCTTCCTGGGACGAGAGGACGCAGTGAAGCACATAGCCCTTTTTCCTCAGATGCTTCGTGACGCTGTCCAGCACGATTTGCTCGTCGTCCACTACAAGTATGTTTATCTTCCTGTCCATGGTGCTACTCCATGCTATGTCTGATTCAGCCCTGCGGTTTCTCTTCCTCGGTCATTGCAGGCAGCACGATCCGGAATATCGAACCGCCGTTTTCGGCCATATCAACTTCTATGACACCCCCGTGGCGTTCGATTATCCCCCAGCTTACGGCAAGCCCGAGCCCGCTGGTTCCCTTTGTCGAGAAGAATGGTTCGAAAAGCTTGTCCATCAGGTTCTGTGGTATCCCCGGCCCATTGTCCTCAACCGAGATTACGCACCTGTTGCGCCTGCGGTAGTGCTCTGTAGTCAGGATGATCTTGCCTTTACCCTTCATCGCATCTGCCGCGTTCAGCATAAGGTTGAGTAGCACCTGCTGCATATGTCGGAGGTCGCATTTCACATGCGGGATATCTTCTGCCATATTCTTTTCGATAGTAATATTCCTGAACTGCGGCAGCCTCTCGACCAGCACAAGGGATTGATCGATGATGGTATTTGGGTCAACCTTCTTAAGCTCGGGCTCTTCATGTCGCGCGAAGTCGAGCAGGTTGCGCACTATATCACGACAACGTAGCGCCTCTCGTATGATTACTTTGAGGTCCTTCTGATGAGAATCGTCTTCAGGGAGTTCATCCGTCAGGTCTTCCGCATACGCGAGGATTCCTGTCAGAGGATTGTTGATCTCGTGTGCCACTCCCGCGGCGAGTTTGCCCACAGCAGCCAATTTTTCCGCCTGTACCAACTGCGTCCGCAGATCCTTCTCTGAGGTCACATCTCGAGCGATAGTGCAGACTCCAATCGTGCTGCCTTTGTAATCGGTAAGCGGGAAGCGCACTGTCTGAAAGTAATAATCCCGCTCGTCAATCGGGATTATTTCGTCATATGTATGGTGGCTGTTGGTGCTGATGACCTCCTGGTCGTGAAGCATGACTGTTTTTGCAAGGCCTGCCGGAAGCATATCCACCGCTCTTTTGCCGACGAAATCCTCCGGCTTGCGGTGAAACGCGCGGGCGATGGCCGGGTTGACTATAACATACCGCCCTTCGAGGTCCTTAATGGATATCCAGTCGTGGGCGGAATCAATGAAGCCTCTGAATCTCTGCTCTGCACTTTCGATCTCGCGGCGGAGCATGACTCGCTCAGTAATACGGTGCCAGATGCAAAGAACAGCCTCCATTTCCCCGTCCGGGTTTATGATCGGCGTTCGCGTCACCTCCCAGTAAATCTCATGGGGTGGGTCGGTTCTCCAGACCGCGGTGCGTGGCTTCTGCAACGAGAAGACCTCGTCAAGCACAGGAGTTGTTTCCCGCCATTGCCTGTTGAACTCGGTCTCAGCAAAAACATCACCGCATGTCATTCCCAGAGCTTCCTTACCGGATTTGTGGACAAAACTGCTGAAGCTGGTGTTTACCCTGGTGATCTTCTTCTCCTTATCGAGCACGACAAGCAGATCGGGGATTGTATCAAACACGCTCTGCAGAAAACCTCTTTCGCTCTCAACTTCAAGTTCGAGTTGGGTCATCTCCAGCAACTGCCGCTTCCGCTCTTCCTGCGCATTGGCGAGATCCCAGAAGATATGCGCGATCGTGTGGTCGATCAGCTTCACTCCCTCGGGTAGAAGCCTGTATATCTCTCGCAGGACATGGTCCGAGCCGGTTAGCTCGATTATCAGCTCGATTCCGGGCATGGCCATGGCGTCGAGCATCTCAGTGCTGGTTCGGATGGCGCACTCCTGTGCAAAGAGTACACCCGGCGCCTTAGGATCGATATCGACGACGCACTCAATATCCAGTGTCAGCTCCTTGAGGAAGGCACCCAGAGCAAGTTCGATGATTGCGCGGCAGCCTTTTCCACCGCCGATAATTACCGTCTTCATACGGCTATTTCCCGAAATCTGACGTGAGACAGTGAATTCTGGAGGATAAATGGTGACATGTCGATCGATCTCCTACGGAAATTCGGTCTCAAGCATCTCTATGTAATCTTCAATCATCCTGGAACAGTTAGTGTAGTATGCTTTCGGATCTATCGTGAAGTGGTTCAGGATATTGTCGAGTTTTGGCGGTACGTAGGGATAGAGTTTCTTTAGATTCATAACTCGATACTCAAAGAAAGCCGACCCGTCTTCCGGCCTCAGACTCTCTTTCACTTCGTCGGAGAACTTGTTTCCCTTGAGTATCTGCTGGAAGGAGTTTATCCCTTTCCCGACCGCATAATTGATGATGTTGCCGAGGCTCCAGACATCGTAGTCCGAGACATGCTGATTCAAATCGAAATCGATCCATCTGTACTTTCCGGTATCTGCGTCTATGATGATGTGGTCATTCCGGATGTCGCCGTGACACGTCCCGTGTTTGTGAAGGAAATCGATCGCTTCGAAACAGTCGGTCAAGTTTCTTAGGATATCCGGAAGATCTTCACAAAAGTACTGCTCATGGCTCTTCTCGATGCCGTGCACATACGTGAAGACAGTTTTACCCCGGATGAAGTCTATGATTCTGATTCGATTCTCTTTGTCATCCATGACCGTGTAACCCTGCATGAACCGATCATCGCCTTTTGCGATATCAAGGACATAGCTTTCTTTCTCGCAACTGCGATAGCAGTGGATCTTGAAGATTCCGACATGCACATAGAAATCCTCGAGGAAGACAGTTTTGATGATCTTGTGCTCGCCGGTCTCGAGTTCGAGCACACTGAACACCCAGTACTTGGGCTGCTCGCCGATACCGAAGCGGGTCTCATGCGGGTTACCTTTTACCAGGTAATCGTGATCTCCGAGTCGCATGATATCCCCGCGCTTGATCCTCATCCAGTCGGTGGTATCCCTATGAATCTCGAAACGGCCGACACCTGTCCATCCGGTCAAATCTCTGATCTTCTCAGCTATTAGTTTCCTGTCATCCATTTGGTTTGCTGTCGATCCTGTCGTTTTGGTATTTGCCAATCTTATTGTACTGCTGTTGCCGGCGGACTAACTCATCTTCTCCAGCCAACAGCAAAACGGAACATAGGTACACACTTCCTGCGCCATGGTGCATCAGGAAGCCGTGTCCCATCATACGAATATGGTCTCGTCACCGAGAAGCTACTGGTCATTATATAGTTTAGCAAGCCATTTTTGGCAGTTGCCGGTTGGTCTAATATATTTTGTCGGTTAATTAGATGCGAGGCTGAAGGCGGTTGCTCGTGGGGGTAGGCCTTTTCAGGAGGCAACACTGTATCCGGTGATAGCAGTGCTCTTCATACGAAAACGGGCTCATTTCTGAGCCCGTCTTCGGATATGAAAAGCCTATTATTGTCTACGAGAGCAGTGTCAAGAAGACACCCGCCGCTACGGCTGAGCCAATGACACCTGCCACATTCGGTCCCATCGCAGGAAAAATCAGATTGACCTTCCCGTCGGTCTCATCAGATACGAATTTCTGAACCACACGCGCCGCCATCGGAACAGCCGACACACCCGCAGCTCCAATGCAGGGATTTATCTTTCTGTCGCCCGATAGGAAAAGATTCAGCAATTTCGCAAGCACTATGCCTCCGGCAGTGCTGAAACAAAACGCGATTGCGCCGAGAACCAGAATCTTGAGTGTGGCAAAGTTAAGGAAATGTCCGGCGTCCATTGTGGCACCTACTGCCAACCCGAGGAATATCGTAACGATGTCAATCAGCGATCCTCCCGCCGTCTTGCGGAGACGTTCAGTAACTCCGCATTCGCGGAGCAGGTTCCCGAACATCAGCATGCCGATAAGAGGTGCGGCTGAGGGTATGCCCAGACACGCAACAATTCCGGTTACGATCGGGAATATTATAGCTGTCGTTTTCGAGACAGGCTTGGCCTGCGGCATATCGATAGCTCTTTCTTTCTTTGAAGTGAGGAGCCGCAGGATCGGAGGCTGGATAATCGGCACCAGCGACATGTAGCTGTAGGCGGCCACCGCTATCGGTCCGAGAAGGTGCGGCGCGAGTTGCGATGCGAGAAATATCGACGTTGGGCCGTCTGCTCCGCCAATGATACCGATGCTCGCGGCCTCCTTGAAGTTGAATCCAAGAAGGTAGGCGGCACCCAGCGCCGCGACGAAAATGCCGAGTTGTGCTGCCGCGCCGAGAAGGAATGTGAGGGGCC
>DAOVLC010000078.1 GCA_030631455.1 Candidatus Zixiibacteriota bacterium | reverse complement strand
ATTCCAGCCAACTAGGGTAGTGCCTCTCCACGTACTTCGAGAACTCGGCGTTCCATTCCTTTCTCTGCCCCTCATGAGTCTGAGCCAGACCGACATCGCGGAATTCACCGATTTCGATTTCCCATGCGGATATCTGTTTGTATGCGTCGATCCAGTCGCTCCAGTCCATTGGACCGAACATTTTCTGGTTCAGCTTGTTGAACGACTGAACATAGTCGCGTGTCAACTGATCCCCGCGTATCTTCTTCGTGTCGAGCAGGCGCTTGATGACCAGGAGTATCTGCGATGGATTGACCGGCTTGGTGAGATAATCGCTGATCTTCCGGCCGATTGCCTGATCCATCAGGTTCTCTTCCTCACTCTTGGTCACCATCACGACCGGAAGATTCGGCTTGATCTCTTTGAGTTCTTCCAGCGTAGAGAGCCCGTCTCTACCCGGCATCATTTCATCCAGGAGCACCAGGTCGAAATCGTCATTCTGGACCGCCGATATGGCATCATCGCCTGATGGAACGGGGGTCACGATAAAGCCCTTCTCCTGAAGAAAAATGATGTGTGCCTGTAGCTGGCTGATTTCGTCGTCTACCCATAGAATTCGTCTGCCTTCATCTTTGGTAGCCATTCTTATCCCCTGTTCTTAGCTTTCTTGTTTGGATCGGCAATCGGCAAGTCAATGCGAAACGTTGTGCCGCGACCGGGTGCACTGTTGCTTACAAAGATCTCACCTCTATGATATTCGGATACTATCCTGTGCGCCAGAGCCAGACCGAGTCCCCAGCCCCGCTTCTTCGTCGTGTACCCCGGCTGGAAGACTTTCTTGACCTGATTGGGTGACATACCCTTACCGTTGTCGGAAATCTCGATTGAGACGCATCCCCCTGCCTTTGAGAATCCCGATTTTATCCGCACGAGACCGCGTTTCGAGTCACAGGCCTCAAGAGCATTCTTAATCACATTTTCAAAAACCCACTCGATAAGCTCGCTGTTAACCGAAACCGGTTTCGGGTTCGATCTTTCGAACTCGATCCTGACTCCCTCTCCGCTGTGAGGCAGCCTGCGCGAGAAATAGTCGACCACTGTCATTAGAATATCTTCTGCATCGACAGTGGCGAGAGTCGGTTTCGATCCAATCAGGGAAAACCTGTTGGCGATGCGTTCGAGACGGTGCACATCGCTTTCCATCCGCGACAATATGTCTTCCGAACAGATTGTACCTTCGTTCTCACGAGCTTCAGGTTCCTCGGAGACTCTCGATCTTAGCAGTTGAAGCCAGCCCATCAGAGCCGAAAGAGGCGTACCGAGTTGATGAGCGGTCTCCTTGGCCATTCCGACCCAGATGTTCCTCTGCTCGGCACGTTTGATATTTCGGAATCCAATGAATCCGACCAGGATGAAGATCGCGATTACACCTACCTCGACAAACGGCATCATCTGAAGCTGCTTTACGAGCTTTGGATCGCCGTAAAACATGTGGTAGAAGAGCTGATTGTTCGACACGATCTCAACGGATCGTCCCTGCTCCGCAAGCTCGGCGAGTACCACCCTCACTTTGTCGACCGTCGCTTCGTCGGCATCAGTCGCCATTCCGTCTTCGATACCGTGCAGCTCTTTCCAGTACTGCGGTTCATAGGCGGAATCTGCAAAGATGATCGGGAAGTTGACAGAGCTGATTACTTCCTCGAATATTAAGTTGGTCGCAACACTGGAGGCCTGGTCGCTTAATGCAACCTGATACAGCATGACATAAAGCCTGACGTCGTCTTTCGTCTTCTGTTTGAGTTGATTCACGACATCCTGCGTGTAGTATATGAAAACAATGGCGATGAAAATCACTCCGAACAGCATGAAGAGCTTATATGCGAGAGGGACGGCGGCGTATCCTGCCGGTAGCTTTCTGGCGAGATAGTATCTCATCAGGTAATCTCTTCCCTGCCTCCAAGGTAAGGCCGGAGCGCTTCCGGTATTTTCACAGTACCTTTTTCGGTCTGGAAATTCTCGATCAGAGCGATCATTGTCCTCGGGAGGGCGAGTCCGGAGCCATTGAGAGTATGCACATATTGTGACTTGCCACCTGCCTGCGGTTTGAAACGGATGTTCATCCTGCGAGCCTGGAAATCGGTATAATGAGAGCAGGACGAGACCTCGAGGTATTTGTCGACACCTGCCGAGTAGACCTCCAGATCGTAGCACTTCGACGCTGCGAATGAGAGATCGCCGGTTGCGAGCGCTCTGACGCGATACGGGAGTTCGAGCGCTCGGAGCACAGCTTCCGCGAAGGTGACGAGCTCCTCGTGTGCATCCTCCGATTTCTCAGGCTGAGTGAGTATCACCATCTCCACTTTATCGAATTGATGCACCCGCATGAGGCCACGCGTATCCTTGCCATGCGAGCCTGCCTCTCTCCTGAAGCATGGCGTATATGCAACGTACTTTACCGGAAGATCAGCTTCGATCAGTATTTCATCGCGGTGAATATTAGTGACCGGGACTTCGGCAGTCGGTATGAGATACAAGTTCGCGTCCTCGACCCGGTACATGTCGTCCTTGAGTTTCGGAATCTGCCCGGTTCCCGCCATCGATTCCTCGGTCGAGGCAAACGGTGGAGAAACCTCGGTAAAGCCGTGCTTATCTCTGTGCAGATCGATCATGAAGTTTATGAGCGCTCGTTCGAGAGTCGCCCCGAGACCGGTGAATAGCAGGAAACCAGTACCGCTGACTTTTGCTCCGCGAGCCAGATCGAACAGACCGAGTTTTTCCCCCAATTCCCAATGCGGTGCCGGAGTGAAATCGAACTGCGGCTTTTCGCCCCACGAGCGAACATCGACATTGTACGATTCATCCGGTCCGACCGGTACAGACTCATGCGGGACGTTCGGCATCCACAAAAGCTCCTGTCGGAGCTTATCTTCCACCGCTCGTATTTCGTCATCCAAATCCGAAATGCTCTTCGAGACATCTCGCATCTCGGTTATGGCGGCCGTCGCGTCACCACCCGATTTCTTGGTGGTAGCGATTTCCTCCGACGCTTTGTTCTTTCGCTCTTTGAGCTTCTGAGCTTCGGTCGTCAGATCCTTTCGCATCCGGTCGAGTTCGAGGAACCGATCGACATCCGCCTTCTCATTCTTATTCTTGATAGCCTCTTTTACGACATCGACATTTTCCCGTATGAATCTGGCGTCGAGCATATCATCTCCTTATACAATATCAGTTGGCGAGAGGTTGCCTTGCCGGCGTATAGGATGGCACCAGTTGCTTGATCTTTTCCACGATCTCATCACGCCTCACCTGAATCGCCAGCTCATGGAGTTCTTCTATCTCAGACAGCAGAGCACCGTTCGGCGATCCGGCGGCCTCGGCGATCATGATCTTCGGATGCGCGGAAGGCAGAATCCCCTCATCCTCTATGAACAACTCCTCGTACAGCTTCTCCCCGGGACGAAGCCCGATGTATTCAACCTCTATGTCTTCATTCGGTATCAAACCGGCCAGCGTTATCATGTCCTTCGCTAAATCGACGATTTTCACCTGCTCACCCATCTTGAGCACCATGAGTCGCCCGTTCGAGCCGATTGCACCTGCCATCATCACAAGCAGAGTTGCTTCGGGGATAGTCATGAAATACCGCGTTACCCGTGGATCGGTTACAGTCACAGGGCCGCCGTTCTCGATCTGACGCGTGAAAAGCTCTACCACAGAACCGTCTGACCCGAGCACATTTCCGAATCGGACTGTCACGAATTTGGTGGGGCTGTCTTTTGCAAGCCGGTTCACCATCATTTCCGCTATTCTCTTGGATGCTCCCATCACCGATGTCGGCCTGACAGCCTTGTCTGTGGAGATCATTATAAATGCCGATGCGTTATGTTTGATAGCCATCTCCGCCACGGTCCTCGTTCCGATGATATTGTTCTTCACTGCCTCTTCGGGGAAGTACTCCATGAGAGGTACCTGTTTGTACGCAGCCGCGTGAAAGATCACATCGGGTCGAAACTCATCGATTATCTTGTCAAGCTTCACACCGTCGCAGACATCGGCGATTACGGCTGCCTTGTTCGCTTCGGGGAATTTCGCCGTTAGCTCGATATCGAGCTTGTAGAGATTATTCTCCGCGCGATCGAGCATTAGAAGCGATCCGGGACCGAACCTCGCGACTTGACGACAGATCTCCGACCCGATCGACCCGGCAGCACCGGTGACCACCACTCGCCGATCCGATACGAAATTCCTGATAACGCCTTCGTCAAGACTCACAGGTTCCCTTCCAAGAAGGTCATCGACACGAATATCGCGAACATGATGCATCGACACTTTTCCATCGAGTATTTCTTTCAACGGTGGAACGGTCTTGAAGCTGACTTTGGCATCCCTGCATTTCTCGATGATGCTTCTCATCTGTCTGCTGGACGCCGACGGCATCGCTATGATGATTTCGGATATGTGCTTCTTTTCGGCAATCTTCTTCAGATCGGTCTGATCGCCCAAAACAGGTATTCCGTGGATTCGCATTCCCTTCTTGGCGGAATTGTCATCTATGAAGCCAATCGGCTGGTAGTTCAGCTCTCTCAGTCCCTTGATCTCCCTTGCTATCATCTCGCCTGCATCACCGGCACCGACAATGAGCACTCGCTTTCCGGGGCGAAGTATCGAAGGCATTATTTCCCTGACGGTGCGAAGTGCAAACCTTAACCCACCGGCCAAAAACACAAGCAGCATCCATTCAAGGATAAATATCGATCGCGGAAATAGCGGAATCTGAAAGAAATAGACAGGAACCAACAGCAACACAGAGCCTGCTGTAACGGCCTTGAGGATCTGTATCAAGTCGTTGATGGATGCATAACGATAGAGGCCGGCGTAAACCTTGAAGTATGCGAACATGGCAAATCGCACTATCATCACGACGAAAACCGTGTTGCTCATAAGGTTCATCTCTGTACGCGGTATTTCGCCACCGAATCTCAGCATGAATGAGCCCCAGTACGCGAGGACAATCGCAACAAGATCGAGGAATATCAGAAATACGCGCCGCTGCGTAGCCATCATTCGGTGATACTCGCCCGCCGAGGTCTTCGTGCGAGATAAAAGATGTTTGAAATAGTACAGCCTGTTTAGAATCAAGAGAACGAGCATCACGCCCCAGTATATAGCCAGCGAATACCTCGATTCTGCAAGCGGATCGGTGAAGTCTACCATCAGGATTACCCAGATCAGCATGCCGAGACTCGTCGCGGAGATGATTCTCGTGACCTCCTCGAAGAGCCACTTTGCAGGCCTCTTTCTGTAGAAGCCGAACAGGCTGAAAATGGCCAGCCAGCAAGCGGTTATAAGCAGATCGGGTTTGAGGTACGACAGGAAATCGGGTGAACCGTCGACATCTGTCGGCACAAGAAGATTGCTCTTATACTTGAGCCAGAAAACTATGAAGAATGCCGCCTGGAGCACAAGTATATCGAGACAGAGGAGTAGCACCCAGCCAGGCAGCAACTTTCTGAATTTCCACCTCATGGCGGGAAGATAACGCGGCAACACCTCAAACGCAATAGGATAACTTCACAACCCAAGTATTAGCCAGATCGTCGCTCCGATGACTTTGAGGTCGCTGAAAATGGTTCGATTCTTCTGATACTCCAGACTGACGCTCATTTTTCTCGGCAGTATCTCTGTCACGTATGCTTGCTCTCGATTCTCGACATCAGTCAACATCTCTGACTCATTATTGTATTGAATAGACGCTGGGTCTGTCAATCCCGGCTTATATTCAAAAATCTCCCGCATCCACGGCTCGTATTCGGCGACATAGCGAGGAACCTCCGGCCTCGGACCGACAATCGTCATATCGCCTGCCAAAACGTTTATGAACTGCGGGAGCTCGTCGAGCTTCAGACGCCGTATCACCCTTCCAACATTGGTTATGCGTGTATCGCCATCGACTGTAAGTTGCGATTTGTCCTCCACCACTGAAGAGTGCATCGAACGAAACTTATACATCCTGAATACTGCCTCACCGCGTCCGACACGTTCCTGCACGAACAAAACCGGCCCCCCCGACGACAACTTGACCGCAATCGATATAATCAGGCTCAAGGGAAGTGTCAGGATAAGAACGATAAGCGAGAATAGTATGTCGAAAACCCGTCTCATCTGCGTCGGTGCGTATGAATAATCTTCTTCAGCCGACGAACAACTTCCGCAACTTCAGATTTACGGATGCCCGGGAAAAACGGCAGTGTAATCACTTGTTCGTACAGTTTTCTCGTGTGCGGGAAGTCGTGGGACTTCAGGCCATATCTTTTCCTATAGTACGGATGCCTGAAAACCGGAATGAAGTGAACACCGCAGCCGACACCTGCCTTAGCCATCCTCTGGATGACCTCATCCCTGCTTATCGTGAGCCGCCTCGGGTCGACGCGAATTATGTAGAGATGCCACGCATGGACAGAGTGATCATTTCGCGGTGGAATGGCGACTTCGTCAACATTGTCGAACAACTCGTCGTACAACAGTGCGGCGCTCGCCCTCTGATTCTGCATCCGGTCAAACTCTTCAAACTGAGCAAGGCCAACGCTGGCATTCAGATCGGCAAGATTATATTTGTACCCGAGTGTCTTGATCTCGTAATACCAGCTACCCGATTTCTGGTAGCGCCTCCATGCCTGCCTGTCCATCCCGTGAAGGCTGAGAACACGGACATCGTCCGCCCACTTCTTGTTCGATGTGGTCACCATACCACCTTCACCTGTGGTGATATTCTTTGTCGCGTAGAAACTGAAGCTGGCGATATCGGGAATCGCACCGATCTTTCGACCGCGATACTCTGCGCCTATTGCGTGTGCCGCATCGTGCACAAGACGCAGCTTGTGTGATCGAGCAAGCTTCGACAGAGATCTCAGCTCGCATGGTAGACCGGCGATATGCACAGGCATTAT